>CAMDAO010000030.1 GCA_945888595.1 Chryseobacterium gleum
CTGTTTTGACTCTTCAGCCACAACACCTTGCACCCAATAATTTACTTCAGAATACCCGTAGAAACTAAAACTTGCGCTATAACCCCAGCGCGAAAAGACATACCTCAACGATTTTAATTGCCATTCAATTGCTTCTTCATTTGTTAAATATTCTTCTTTTCTACTCAAGGCTAATCCAATTCTGTAGGGGTTTTCAAACCAACTAACACCACTCCAATCTGGACCACCAGGATTGTAATGACTATCCATCAATTCAACATGGTGACGAAAAACAATAAAGTAGACGCCATTTTTTTCACATAATTCGACCATTTTATCAAACCCATACATTTCATCTAATTTACCATTGTAATTATTATAAATTGGCCAATCAGGCAAAGCTGCTTGCGGTTGCATATCAAAGCGCGTGAAATTTCCTCCCGCATCAATCAATTGCTGTAATCCTTCTAAATGATGTGTGTTTTGCGAAGGTTTATACGTGAAAAAACCTCCACTTGAAATATTATTTCCTTGCGCAATAAAAGTCTCTCCCGTTTCGCTATAAGAAAGATATCGATCGCCCTCTGCACCCGTATTTGATGCTTTCAAAACCCCTTTGTATTTTGAAGCAAGTGTTTCAAAACGAAGGACTGTTTCAATCGGAGTATTTTTATTTTTAGTAAACACTTGCACTAAAACCTGCCATTCTCCAATTTCATCTGGCGCAAATCTAACCCTCCAAGGAAATGAAGTCGTGTCTTTTTCCCATTGATCAACACTATGATTTTCTAAAAATGGTTGATAATAAAAACCGTAACGCTTCGTCCGAATACCAGTTGGAGAAATAAAAACAGCTTCAAAATTAATTTGATCAGGATCAAAAGGGTTAATTCCTGCGGTGTCTTGCTTCGTTAAAAAATCATCTATATTCTTTTGAATATTCTCAGATAATTTAAACCCAAATTCAGTTTTATCGTATTTTACAGCAATTCCTGGTGTTGCTGCAGGTTGATACCACACCGGCTCTATAAACTGCTGATCTGAAGCCGTTCTAATAACCGAATGATTCGCAAGTACTGGGAATTTTTTCGGGTGACTATTTTGAGCCCAACCAAGGAATGGAATTAGGGCTAGTATACAATAAAAAACACCTCTTTTCATCTGCAAAAAAATTAGTCAGCTACAACATTTTTACAAATTTATTAAACCTTCTGAAGTAATCTTGACTTTTTTTGAAAAAGAACGATGAACCCCATCTTTCCATCCAATAACATCGGAAAAATAATTACTTTTTAACCAGTGAAAATAATATTCTCAAAAAATTCTATTTCCATTGTAACTTTTTGATTAGAAAAAAGTCTTATAATCATGCGTCTGAAAAGTAGGTGCTGTAAACATAAAAAATAAACTTAAAAAACTAATTATGAAACAATTTATTTACTCCCTATTCGTTTGCTTAACAATAAGTCCTGTCTTTTCACAAGAGGAAAGCACCAATACTTCCGAAAAAACTAAATCTGACACCTCTAGAACAGTTGTAGGAAAAATAGAAATAATAACGGTTAATGATAAAGTTATTTCAGCGCATTACCCGGCAGTTAGAGACACAATTGACGCCTCCCCATCTGAAGAAGAAATCGAAAAAAATGAAGCGCATTGGTCAGGATTAGAGCTAGGTGTTAATGCATTATTAAACGCCCAAAACACAACGAACTTTTCTAAAAATCCTTATTGGGAAAACGATCCTGCACAATCTTTTAGTTTTAATTTAAACTTTGCGGAAAGAAAATTTGATCTTTACAAACACTACGTAGGGGTTACAACCGGACTTGGAATCAATTTTAACCAATTTGCAATTACAAATAATTATGTATTACAAAGTAACAAGGATAGTGTTTTTGGTGTTCTTGATACGGTCTATAATTATTCTAAGAATAAATTAAAAGCTTGCTATTTACAAGTTCCATTGTTAGTGGAATTTAATACAAAAGAAAATTCAAACAAGAGTTTTTATTTAGCCGCAGGATTAATCGGAGGTATACGCTTGGCATCTAAAACGAAGCGCGAAGGTGAAGTTGATGGTAAGAACTTTGAACAAAAAGTGAAAGGAGTTTATTCATTAAATTCATTTAAAGTGGATGCAACTGTAAGAGTTGGTTATGCTAAATGGGGTGCTTTCGCAACGTATTCACTAATTCCTTTATTTGAAACAACAAAAACAGTCGCTGTACATCCTTTTACAGTCGGTTTGACACATAGTTTTTAAGGGTAATTTACTCAAACAGGGAGCACTGGGTTGATTTTGTGTTTTTAGATTTACATGTTGTAAAAATCAATGAAACCTCATGCGTATTCAGTGTTCCTTTTCTTAAAGGTGAAAGAATAAAGTCAAAAGAATATTGAATGGTTAATTGTTTCAGTTTGAAATTGGCCATCATCATAAAAGCATCTGTATTTCTATACCCAATGCCCAAACCGAATTGATTTTGAAAATCAAAAAGTAAATTTAGATCCATGGAAACAGGGCCAGCGGGTGGTACTCTCATTATAAAAGCAGGTAAGAAAGTATATTTCTTATTCATCGAATACCGATATCCCGCATTTAAAATCATATGGAAACGAAATTTGGAATCACTTCCGATATTATCCCATTTTGAATGAATTAAATTAGGTAGAACCAATCCAAAATAATAATTTTTACCATTCCACCAGGCACCAAAAGTGGCGTCCGGTTTTATAAATGAAGACGATTTAGTAATAGAAGGATCCGGATTGATCGTAATTGTGTTTTGAGAATTGTAGCCAAATTGAACAAATCCACCATATAAACCTAAAGAAAGGCGCGTGTCTGGCGTAAAATTAAAATGTGCTGCGTATGCAACGTTTAGACGAGTAGATGAAAAATTTCCAATATTATCCACTTCCACTTTAACGCCAATTCCATGTCGAGCACTGAGTTCTGTTTTTCGTTTAATTCCTAAAGGAGTGCTAAAGGTGATAAATCCACTTTTTGGCGCTCCTTCAAATCCCAACCATTGCATCCGATAGAGGGAATGAACATCTAAACAATTTTTTATACCAGCATGGGCAGGGTTGAGAGACAACTGATGCGACGACCATTGGGTATATTGAGGCAGTTGTTGCGAAAAACCAAGCACATTGCAAAATAAGATAATATGTATGAGAAGAAAGTAGCGTGTTTTATTCTGCATCATCATCTTATTACTGTAACACTTCCTTTTTTCACTTGTTTATCTTTGTCTCGCAATTCAAGAACATAAAAGTAAACACCTGATGCTAATTCTTTATCATGAATTTCCCCTTTCCAAGCTTTCTCGTATGAATAACCTGATTTTTCAAAAACGGCTTGACCCCAACGATCATATATATAGAGCAAATTGTTAGGGTATTTTTCAATTCCAACAATTTCAAAAACATCGTTTATTTCATCATTATTGGGAGAAAAGGTGGTAGGAATAATTAATTCTGTTGGAATAAAAACCGTCATGTCATCTAATAATGTACAGCCATTTTCAATAGCGCTAAACGTATAGGTGGTCGTTTCTGTGGGCACGGCAACCGGGTTTAAAATACTACTATTTGTCACTAGAAGTGCTGGTGACCAAGAATATATCGGGGCTGATGTTGTTCCTTGAAGTTGTGCAGATTGACCAGCTTCAATAAACTGATCAGGGCCAGCATCGACCATAAAAGTGTATACTACGTAAGGCGGAGTATTGGATGTGATAATTTGTGAACAAAGTGTAAAACAAGTATTTGATACCGTAATTACATCGCCCGTTTTTAAAGTGGTAGTTTGGTAAACACTGTCAGCAGTTGTAGCAACCAAAACATCATTTATATACCATCTATATCCAACGCTATCAGAGCAATTTAACATATTTGCATATAAATATACCTGCTCATTTTGACAAATATTTTGTGAACTTGAATGGATCGTAATACTAGGAGAAATTCGATCTACAGCGGTTCCTGAAATAATAACAGAGCAGGTACATTCTGCCGCTACATTAACATTAACACCTGATTTATCGCCATTTACAACAATATAATAGGTGGTATTAGCAGCCAGAGCAAGTGCATTCAGTGAGAAATTTCCCGTTGCATTTGATACACAATTTCCTACCTGCACATATGTATTACCATTGCAAGGAAGTACCGAACTAAAAATACATGCCTGTAGTTCTGTGTCTTGTGCTGCTCCCGCTTGAAAAACTAAGTTAGAAAAATCTACTTGCACATCTCCTCCGGCTGAATTAGTTGTAAATTTGAGCCAAATTGTATTGTTTGGAGGAAAACAAAAAATAAAATCATCTTCGCAATCTGGGCAAAAGGTTTTATTTGCCCCAATATTATTTATAGAAGTGCTGGTATTAGGACAAATTTCTAATGACTGAAAGCAATCATTGTAGATGGGTTGGGCAAAAAGAAAAAAATTTCCCTTGCAAAGTATGCATACCAAAAAAATCACGTTTCTAACAAGATTCATCCTGTTTCCTTTATTTTCGATGAAAGTAGCAATAATTGAATAGAAGATAATCACGTTATTAAAAGTTTTTTTAATAGAACGTATTTTATTGCATAATTATTTTCAATTTTGGCATAATAATCGTATAGAAGATTATTCCTTTAAAACACTCACTATGAAAAAATTAATTCTTTTATCATTTTTCCTTTTCTTTATTTTCTGTAATTTATTTTCTCAAGCAAAATTAGATTATTCTTCCAAGTGGTTTTTAGGAATAAATGTAGGCGGAACATGGCAAACAACAGATGTGCAAAATAAATCCAATGCTGGCTATGGCTATGGTCTTACCTTAGGTAAAGCATTCAATTATGATTACGGAAAAAGACTAAGTTTTGATCTTCGTGCCAGATATCTCCGAGGTTTTTGGTATGGTCAAAATACTGATTCTACTTCTATTAGTCCTTCTTATTCAGGTGTATTATCTCAAGAAACTACCAATTATAAAGATTCAATTGGCTTTTCAATAAATAATTTTCAGACAGATCTGCATCGTTTGGCAATTGAGCTCGTAATTCACGCTAATGGTCTAAAAGAACGTACTAATTGGGATCCTTATATTTTTGGAGGCATTGGGGTTACACGGCATCAGACCTACGGTAATTTAACAAATAATGGTCAACTGTATGATTATAAGGGGCTAACATCGATTAATTCTTCTTCTGTATCATCTCTTTTGGACGCTACTTACGATACGCCTTTAGATGGGAGTCAAAAATCAAAATATAGATCGAGTGTGATGCCGAGTTTAGGATTTGGAATTGGTTATCAATTGACGAAAGGAGTTTCAATAGGTTTAGAACACAAAACAACTTTTACGGGTTTGGATGATTTTGATGGTTTTGCGGCACCAAGTAAATACAAACAAGATATTTATCATTACACAAGTGGATATATTAAATTTCAATTAGGCGGTGAAAAAAAACCAAAAAATGAAATAGATCAAGCACAACTTCCAACTCCTGCTCCAATAGAGATTGTAAATCAATTGCCATTGGTGACTTTTGTAAACCCTTCTGCAACCAACACCGTGGTTAACTCACCAAATTATACAATCATCGCAGATGTAAAGTACAATATTAGTGGAAGAGAAAATATCCAATTTAAACAAAATGATGTGTCATCTGCTAATTTCACATACAATACTGCTACTGAAAGATTAGAAAGCAATATCGTTTTAAATGAAGGCCAAAATTTAATTTACATTACAGCTCAAAATACAATTGGATCAGCTTGGAATTCAACTATTGTCATCTATAAAAAAGAACGTGGTTCGCCTCCTGTCGTGACTATCACCAGTCCAAACACTCCTCAAATTACAGTAAATAATCCTAGCTATGTTCTTACTTCAAAAATTTTAAATATTCAAGATAGAAGTCAAATCACGTTGCTTGTAAATGGCCAAAATCATACTGATTTTACCTATACTCCTTCTACTACCATTATGTCTGCGCCGCTAACGCTGAAGGAAGGGAATAATACGATTGTAATAAAAGGTACAAATCAATTTGGAATAGACAGTAAAAACACGACGATCCTCTATCAAAAACCGATCGTTATTAATCTTCCGGTGGTAACATTCATAACGCCAAATATTAACCCAATTACTTCACAAACTTCTTCCTATAATGTAAGTGCAACCGCTCTTAATGTAGTTTCAGCAAGTGGAATTCAAGTAAAATTAAATGGAATAAGCGTTACTAATTTTACGTTCAATTCCTCTAGCTCATTGGTTTCATTTCCTGCTAATTTAATAGAAGGTGCAAATTCAATTAGCATCACGGGAACAAACACTGCAGGAACAGACACTGAAATTCAAACCATAAATTTCCAGAAACCTATCACTATTCTTCCTCCGGTGGTAACATTCATAACGCCAAATATTGACCCAATCACTTCACAAACTTCTTCCTATAATGTAAGTGCAACCGCTCTCAATGTAGCTTCAGTAAGTGGAATTCAAGTAAAATTAAATGGAATAAGCGTTACTAATTTTGCGTTCAATTCCTCTAGCTCATTGGTTTCATTTCCTGCTAATTTAATAGAAGGTGCAAACACTATCAACATCACAGGAACAAATACTGTAGGAACAGACACTGAAATTCAAACCATAAATTTCCAGAAACCTGTCACTATTCTTCCTCCGGTGGTCACGTTTATTAATCCTGCAACGACCGGGTCTATTGTATCCGAAGACAAATTGGGGTTGATTTCTGTTATTCAGTATGTAGAAAATAGTGGTCAAATCGAACTATCACAAAATGGAAATATCATTAATCCTGCCTCGTACTCATTCGATGTAATAACTAAAAAAGTTCTTTTTAATACTGTATTAGTAGAAGGAAACAATTCATTTACGGTCAAAGGAACAAATGTTTCAGGAACTGACATGGAGACAACTTCTGTCTTTTTCAGAAAACCCATTCCTCCTTGCCAAGCTCCAGTAATTACAATTCTAGCACCCACAATGACAGAAACAGCAATAAATACCTGCGTTTTTACTGCTAAATTGGAAAACATAACCTCTTTAAGCCAAATCCAGTTTGTATTGAATGGTTCCACTATTGTAGATGGTAGTTTTGATCTATCATCTAAATTATTTTCTAAAAAGGTGGTTTTAAAAAAAGGGGTCAATATATTTAACATTGCTGTTTTAAATGATTGTGGTTCTGCTAAAGATCAAAAAAACATCAGTTATTCTCCTGTTGTTTTAAGTCCTTGCATAAGCCCATCCATCGTCATAACAAGTAGTTCTAGCGCGAATAATACTATCACAAAAAACACCTCATTTAATTTATCTGCTTTGTTAACTAACATAGAAACAAATTCTCAAATTTTAATAAAGCAAAATGATTTGGCAATCAATTTTGATTTCGATCCACAAACTCATATGGTGCAAATAAATCAAATTTTAAAACTTGGAATAAACAAATTTGTGATTGAAGCAACAAACAAATGCGGTAAAGTTATTGAAAATCATATTGTTACTTTGGAAAATGGGCAAGATGTAAATATAAATGCTCCAGTAATAACAATTACCGAGCCCTCTACCTTCCCCATATCAATTGAAAAAGCTAGCACTATCGTGAAAGGAAATATTACAAAAGTGACGGATGTCAACCAAGTAATAATTACTGTGAATGGTCAAGTTATTACTGCATATAATCCTGTATTCAACAGCAGCGGAATGACTTTTAAGTTTGCACTAGACGCGACTCCGCAAACCTCGATATTTCAATTAACCTTTACTGCTATAAATTCTTTTGGGAAAGCAATAAAAAAAGGTTCTATCACCTTAAAGCCATCGGCAACAAATACACCCCCTGTCGCAAATCCTCCAAAAGGAAAAGGAGGTCACTAATTAAATTGAATTAGGTCACTGTTTTTTAATTACAAGGTCTTTTTAGTGTCTTTGATTCATAAATTTCACTTGAATTTTGAATATAAATAATATTAAAGTTCCTTGAAATTTTTATTAATCAATTCCTCTAATTATATTCGCAGTCTTAAAATGAAGATTTGACATGGCTATTATAGGAAAAATTAGAGAGAAATCAGGATTATTGGTTATTATTATTGGTTTAGCTTTATTAGCTTTTATCCTTGGAGATTATCAAAAAGGGACGAATGGAACTGATGATTTTATTGGGTCTGGAACCGTTTACGGTGAAAAGATTGATGAAGCAAAATTTCAAGAAGATATTAATAAATTTCAACTATCTGATTCAAAAGAATTTCAGCAGCAACAAAGAGAATATACTCAAAAAGACCAAGATGCTTCTGTGGATAAAGCGTGGAATTATAGAGTCGAGACAACTATTCTTGAAAAAGAATATACGGCTTTAGGATTAGATGTTAGTCAAGCTGAATTTGATGCTTATTTATACGGTACAAATGGATTTGCCGTAATGCCTGATTTAGAAAAAGGATTTATTGATTCATTAACAGGAAAATTCAGTGCTAAATTATTACAAAAAACAATTGAAAAATTACAAAATTCCGATAAACCAGAAGAACAAAAAAGTTGGGCTGAAAGTAAGGATTATTACATGAACAAAAGAAAACAGGAAAAATACTTTTCTATTTTAAATCAAGGAGTTTATGTGACAAAACTAGAAGCTGAGCAAGAATATCAAGCACAAAATGAGGTGAAAAGCATATCCTATGTTGTCCGTCGTTATTCTGAAATTGCAGATGAAAAAATAAAAATTTCTGCGGCTGCAATAAAAGCATATTATGAAGAGCACAAAAGTGAGAAAAAATATGAAAATCGAAATTCTTCTCGCGAAGTGAAATACTTTGATGTTACATTGAAGCCATCTAAAAAAGATTCATCCGATTTTGACAAAGGTTTAAAGGGAACGCTAGCCGCATTTACTGCTGCTGCAAACGATTCACTATTCGTTTCTGCATTTCAAGGTCCAAAATTCTATTCAACAAACCGCCAAGCAACATTTAGACCTGAAGGTGATCCAAAAGCAAAACCGGGAATGACTTTCCCAGCAGCAATGGATACGATCTTTAAAAGCGCTTTGATTGGTCAAATAGTTGGTCCATACAATGATAATGGGAATGTTAGAATTGCGAAAATAAAAGATTTCAACACTAAAATTTGTAAAGTTCGTCATATTCTAATTAAAGCTCCAAAAGGAGATGTTAAGAAGATAGCGGCAGCGCAAGGAAAAGCTGATAGTATCGTAAAATTACTGACCAAAGATAATTTTGGAGAATATGTCACAAAATTTTCTGAAGATGAAGGTTCTGTGTCAAAAGGAGGAGTTTATGAAGATTTTATGGATGGGGAAATGGTTCCTGAATTTTCTAAATTTTCAACAAATGAACCAATCGGTAAAATTGGAACTGTAAAAACTGATTTCGGTATACATATTATCGAGGTAATGGATAGAAAAGAAGTAAAATATCCTATTCTTGCGTTTGTTCAAAAAACATTGGTCGCTAGTTCAGAAACTACTCAGCAAATAGAAGATGAGGTTTACGATTTATTAGTAAAATTAGACGCAAAAGTGACGAGCGTTTCGGACAATAAAAAGAAAGTTGAATTGTTTGACACAATTGTTTCTAAAGCAAAGTATTTTGCACGTTCGTTAACCATTCAAGAAAATAAACCTGCGGTGCAAGGTTTTCAAACTTCTTTTGCAGAAGACAAAATTTTAAAATTAGCTTTTGACAATGAGTCTGTAATTGGGACGATGTGTTCTTCTCCAATTAAAGATAAAGACCGTTACGTGATCGCTATGTTGGCTGTAATTCACGCAAAAGGAATTCCAGCTTTTGAAGAAGTTGAAAAACAAATGGAAGCTGAGCTAATTAAAGAAGAAAAAGCAAAACGTTTTACTGTTCAAATGTTAAAGAAATCATTAGATGCTTGTGCTAAAAATGGAAAAACACAAGTAATGAAAGCCGAAGTAAATTTTGCAAATGCTCAAATTTCTGGCTCAGGAGCAGAACCAGAAGTAATAGGCTCGATTTTTTCAGGAATGAAAAAAGGAGAAAAATCACTTCCGCTAAAAGGAGATGCTGGAGTTTATGTGGTTAGAATTGACAAAATCACAAAAGCACCCGCGACAAAAAATCACACGAAAGAAAAAGAAACATTATTAGCTGCATTAAAAGGGAATATCTCTGGCGCAACTAGAGGTGCTTTAATGACTGCAGCTGATGTGGTTGATAATAGACGTTTTCAAAAAGCAGGGATAAGACAATAAGCTTGCTTTCTGTGCCCAATTAAAAGCTTCTGTAACAAGAAGCTTTTTTTATGGTTTTTATTTTCTATTACTAGACCAGTCGATACTTTTTTCCTGGGAGCATTTTTACGGCTCCTGACATCTCCAAATTAAATAATATAACACTTACTTTTGAAACTGGTGTTTTGGCTTTAATCGCTAAAGAATCGATGCTTATTTCCCCTTCTACTTGTAAAATTGAAATGATACCACCCTCTTCTTCTGTAAAATCAGTGAAAAGGACAGTTTGTATTGGTTGTATCTTCTTTTCTTCCTCCCATTGCATCCATTTTAAAAAATCGGCACTACCCGTTATAAGGTGTGCTTTTTGTTTAGATATCAATAAATTACACCCTTTAGAATAAACTTGTCCAACATTTCCAGGAACAGCGAAAACATCTCTACTGTAATCATTTGCTAGCTCTGCTGTAATCAGAGAGCCCCCTGATTCTTTGCTTTCTATGACAATAGTTGCATCAGACATACCAGCAACGATTCGATTACGCATAGGGAAATTTTCTCGATCAGGTATTGTTCCAGACAAGAACTCCGTTAACAACCCTCCATTTTCTAGCATTTTATTTGCAGTGGAAGCGTGTTCATTTGGATACATTCTGTCCAAACCATGTCCTAAAACTCCAATGGTAGGAATATTATATTTAAGACATAACTGATGGATACAAATGTCTATTCCATAAGCCAAACCACTTACTACAACTATATTTTTCCCCACAAAACCTTTGATCATTTCTTCACAAACTGATTTGCCATATTCAGTTGCTTTTCTTGTGCCAACAATAGCAACTATTCTCTCGCTGTTCGAGGGCATACTTCCTTTACTAAAAAGAAGTAACGGAGCATCCGCACATTGTTTCAACCTTTGAGGGTAACTTGACTCTAAATAAAAATGAGTTCTTATTTCTTGTTTTTCAATATAGAAAACATGTTTCTGAGCTTCATCTATGGCTTTTTCTCGATTCATCTGTTTTAAAAATGAAACAGGTATACCCGTTTGAATTGCTAAAGATTCATATGAATCATGAAAAAGAGATTCTATATTTTCTATTTTTGAAAGTAAAAAACGAGCTTTGATTGGTCCTATACCTTTTAACTGATTTAGAGCGATTTGGTAGTTTAATTTTGTATTTTTCAAATTTAATGTATATTTATCTTATTAAAGCTACATAAAATTATCAGATGAAAAAAGCACTACTACTCTTTTTTTTAATTCCTTTTAGCTACTTTTCGCAAATAAAAGGGAAAATCGTTGACTTTGAAACCAAAGAAAAAATAGTCGCTGCAAAACTGCTTTTTTCTGATGGAAATAAAGCCCTTTCAGATACATCTGGAACTTTTAAACTGCAAGAGAATCATTTTCCTGTGACAGTCATTACATCTTATATTGGCTATGCAACAGACACCCTAATAATTGAAAATTCTAGCTCAGACATACTTATTTCTCTGAAAATTATATCATCTGATCTCGGAACGTTTGTTGTCACGGCAGGAAGACGTCCGGAAAAAATAGAAAACTTGGCAATTTCTATGGAATTATTAAAACCCTCATTAATTGATAACAAAGGAATATCGGACTTAGAGCAAGCTGTCGATCAAGCACCTGGCGTTTATGCAATGGATGGACAAGTCAGTATTCGCGGTGGTGGCGGATTCTCTTACGGTGCAGGAAGCAGAGTTTTATTATTATGGAATGGGATTCCTATGATTTCTGGAGATGCTGGAGATGCAAAATGGAGTTCAATACCGATGGAAAATGCCTCTCAAATCGAAGTTTTAAAAGGAGCTTCGTCTGTTCTGTATGGAAGTGGAGCTTTAAATGGGATTATTTCCTTAACAGAGAGAGAGCCAACAACCAAAGGAGAAACACGCGTAAAACTGCAATCTGGAATTTATGACAATCCCAGAAGAGCAAGTTTAAAATGGTGGTCAAAAAATCCAACATTTGAGCAAGCGGAGGTGTACTATGGAAAATTGTACAAAAATTTTGGATTTACCATTTCAACAAACGGCTATAGTAATGTTGGGTATAGAGATGGTGAATCTGAAAATAGAGCCCGATTAAGTGGCACATTATTCTATAAACCTGAAAAATACAAAGGATTAAAAACGGGTGTTGGATATAATCTCTATTATCAAAAAGTAGGTTCCTTTCTTGTATGGCAAAGTGATTCTCTAGGATATACGCCCAGCGGGGGAAGTGATACCACAAAGGCAGAATCCACACTTTCGTATTCCACGGGAGCGCGAGTAAGTGTGGATCCCTACATTAAATACACAGATAAGAACAATAACAAACATCAACTTAAAACGAGAGTTTATTATACGGACAATGAATTTTTAAGAACGCCAAGTCAAAACTCAAAAGCACTCGTTTATTATGCAGATTACCAATTCCAAAGAACCTGGACCAATGGAATCACTTTTACCTCAGGTGCAACCAATACAAAAACAGTCGTACAATCAATGCTCTTTGGGGATCATAGTTCGAATAATGGGGCCGTTTATGGACAATATGAACATAAAATCAGGAAAAAGTTAGATATCACTGCGGGACTTCGATTTGAACATTTTTCTCAAGATAATAAAAAAGGAGATTCTGATTATTACTTCGGAAAAGACTCGACAAAAATCCCTGTATTCCCTATTTTCAGAACAGCTATACACTATAAAGTGGCTAAATATACCCATTTACGAGCTTCATTTGGACAAGGAGTTCGCTATCCTTCAATAGCTGAAAGATACACAAAAACATCTGTTGGATCCCTCCTAGTTTTTCCAAATCCAGCATTAAAAAGAGAGACGGGTTGGGCGGTTGAAGCCGGAATTAAACAAGTAGTAAAAATTGGAAATTGGAAAGGATTACTGGATGTATCAGGATTTATAAATCAATATGATAATATGATGGAATTTACATTTGGCTTTTATTTAACAGATTCAATTCCGCCAAGTGTTAACCCCGTCAATCCTGGATATATTGGGAAATGGTTAGGCTTCCGTGCTGAAAATGCAGAGAAAGCAAGAATTTCAGGACTTGAATTTTCTTTCAGTAGCGAAGGTAAAATTGGAAATGTGGAATTACAATCATTAATTGGCTACACCTATATGAATCCAATCAGTTTGAATTCTGACTCCATTTATCGTTCTACTTTTTCTGATTCAGGAACAACCCTCTTAAAATATCGATTTAAACATTTAGCAAAAGCAGATGTACAAGCAACTTGGAAAGATTTTAGTTTGGGATTTTCGATGAGATACAATAGTGTAATGAGCAATATTGATGCAGCATTTGAAGATGGATTATCGTACAAAGGATATCCAATAATAGTGGATGGAAAACAAGTTGAAATATTAACTGGGCTAAAGAAATACAGACAAGAACACAATCAAGGGTCCTTCGTTTTTGATGCCAGAATAGGGTATGAATTTAAAGAACATTATCGCTTAGGATTTATGATTAACAATGTTCTGAATGCAGAATATTCAAGTAGGCCCGGAGATATTCAACCTCCTAGGACCTACATGATTCAAATACAAATGAAATTCTAAATTACTCTTTGATTATTTTTACAACTTCTGTTCCCTCTTCTGAATTAAGTCGAATAAAATACAATCCTGTATTTAGATTTTCTAATTGAAGTGTGATCGTATCCAATCCCATAACAGAATAAGTATCTATTAACTTCCCTTCTGTATTCATTAATTGAATCGCTTGCATTCCTTTTTTGGAATTTAATCCTTCAACCACTATATTGTTGGATGTCGGATTAGGAGAAATTTTTACAGCACTTACACTATTTTCTTTAATCCCTGCAGATGAACAACCCGTTGGACTAACTGTAATAGAATAATAATCAACAACATATGAGTTAGGAAGCGGTAATCCTCCCACATAAGCGCTTAGGTTGAAAACCAAAGGGTAAACTCCATCCACATTGCAAATACCAGTAATTGCTGCACATCCAGATGTACCACCAAGGTATGAGCATCCGCTTGGATTGCATGCATACGACATTCCAGGAGGTAATCCTGTAACATTGTCTATGACAATACTGTCAATTGAGGTTGGAACCGGAATCCCAAAAACTAAAATGCTTGTGTCTGCAGGAACAACATTCGTGACAATTTGAGAATAACTAACACCTGTGCATGCATTGCTAAAACCCGTTGCGCTATCTGGATAAATTCCAGGAGAAGTCAATAAAGGGTCCGGTGTACATTGCGAGTTGGCAACAAAGTTAAGTGCAGACAATAGACAAATAAGTAGTGTTTTTTTCATGGTTGTAGTATTTAAACAGTAAGTTAAAGAGTTCAACGTCAATCCTATTATTGATACAAATTGAACTCATCTATTCGTAAAAATACATAGAATATTTTAATTTTAATAAAATGCAAAAGAAAAATGTAAAGATCCTGAAAATTGGTGAATGGAAAATTTAATCTTATTTTTACACAACATCAAAAATGAAATAATAGTGAAAGTACTAGGAATAATTCCAGCCCGTTTTGAGTCTTCTCGTTTTCCAGGAAAGCCCCTCATTGATTTAAAAGGAAAATCGATGATTCAAAGAGCATATGAAGGTGCAAAAAAATCCCGTTCATTATTTGAAGTAATTGTTGCAACCGATGATGATAGAATTGTTGCTGAAGTGAATCGTTTTGGAGGAAAAGTAGTACTTACGAGTAAATTACACCCAAGTGGTACGGATCGTTGTGGAGAAGTAGCAAAGCTTTTTTCTGACGTCGACGTAGTAATAAATATACAAGGTGATGAGCCTTTGGTTGATTATCGTCAATTAGACGCTTTGATTGCAGCATTCGACGATTCATCTGTTTCAATTGCAAGTTTGGGTATAAAAGATGTCTCTTTAGATGATATTAATAATTCAAATAGAATTAAAATCGTAGTAGATCACTTCAATAATGCGTTGTATTTTTCGAGAAGTCCAATTCCAAATTTTGCGAATTCGAAAGGGAATCCATTAGAACAATACCCTTATTTTCGACATATTGGCTTATACGCCTACCGAACAAAAACGTTGAATGAATTGGTGGCTTTAAAGCCCGTTCAACTTGAAATGATAGAATCGCTTGAACAATTAAGATGGCTTTATTATGGATATTCGATTCGAATTGTTGAGACCAACATTGAAACACCAAATATTGATGTTCCAGAAGATGTTGAAAAAGTGATTCCTTTTTTGTAACTTAGCAAATAATCCTGCGTATTAAAACAAAATTGGATAATTTATTTCATAACTTTGTGGTATGTTAACAGTTGAAGAATTAATCGGAAATTTGCTCTTGCGCCATAACTGCGTAATTGTGCCTTCATTTGGTGGATTTGTTGCAAAACAAACTTCAGCTACCATTGATTATAAAAATGGAGTAATGTTGCCTCCTAGAAAGTCTATTTTATTTAATCGGCAATTGATTAATAATGATGGCTTACTTATTTCTGAATATGCCACTACCAATCATTTGTTTTATAATTCAGCTGAAGAAAGTGTAAAAAATAGTGTTTCTGTTTGGAATGAAAAACTTCGAAATGGAGAACGGATTACATTGGACCGAGTTGGTTATTTATTTTATGATCAAGAAAAAAATATTTGTTTTGAGCAAGATCGTTTTTTCAACTTATTACTTGAATCATATGGTTTAGGAAAAGTGCATTTTGTATCGGAAAGTGATATTCAAATCGTCAAAGAAGTAGCAGAAATAAAACCACTTCTTAGAGAAGAAGATCCCGAACTTGTTCCCTTCCAATTGGTTTCGATCCCAACACAAGAATCACCAGAAATCGAAGAGCAAAGTGTAATTAGTAAAGATCATCCTTCATTAAAGGCTCCTTCAAAAGTTTGGAAATATGTTGCTGCAGCATTATTAATTCCAATTGGATTTTATTCTTTTTGGATACCCATGAAAACAAATGTTTTAGAATCAGGTGTTTTATCTTTTAGTGACTTTAACCCAACCTACAAATCAGTTGGAGGAAATTATCAAAAAGAAAAGATTTCAACTATAAAATTTGAGAAACAAAATGAAAACTCAATTGAGGAATTAATAAAAGCAATTCCTTCAGATGTTAGTGTTTATTCTTATTCTTTTGATGGGCTGCCTATTCATGTTCGCATACAGGAGGATGCAGAAGTAGGTGTTCCTAACGTCGCTGAACAAATAGTAGCGCCAGAAATTAGTGAAATTACCCCAGAAAAAGTGATGGAAAAACCTATTGAAAAGTCTATTTCAAAAAAGGGCTCTTTTGATTACATCGTTGGTAGTTTTTCCGTTGCAGAAAATGCCAAAGCGGTCATCGCTACTTTAAAAAGTAAAGGTATGAATGCTCGCCAAATAGAAGAAAAAGGATTGTTTAAAGTAAGTGCTGGAACTGCGTCTTCTGCCGCAGAAATGGATTTGATTGAAGAAAAATCAAAATCAAATGGATTTACTGGGTGGATTTTAAAAAGATAATCTATTAATAATTTATTTTCTTTTAATTAAGGGTACAAATCTCTTTGTTCTTCTGATTTCAATCAACTCAATGATTGAATCTACAAATAAAACTTCCGTTCACTTTATTAGCCTGCGTTCACCAAAAAAAACACGAATCTTACCCACATAGTAATTCCTCAATAATTAGCATTTTGAAGATGAACTCATCTTATTTACGTGATGGAATTACTAAAGAAATGAGTATATTTGAAAAAATTAAAACCCTGATTAAGATGAAAAAAACAGTACTAAACATTCTATTTATAAGCTTTGCAATTGTTGTATCAGCGCAAGAGCCGACTACAAATTCAGAAAAAAGTGATTATAAATTCACTAAAGTTTCTTTATTAGATGTTACACCGGTTTTGAGTCAAGGTCAAACAGGAACTTGTTGGAGTTTTTCAGCTTTATCGTTTTTTGAATCAGAGTTAATTCGAAAAGGGAATAAAAACCCAGCTATTTTATCTCAAATGTTTATTTCACGTAAAGCATATGAAGCAAAAGCAGAAAAATATATTCGTTTGGACGGGAAAGGCAATTTTTCAGAAGGTGGCGCTTTTCATGATATTCCCTTCGTAATTAAAAATTATGGTATAGTACCTCAATCCGTTTATACAGGTCTCTTGCCTGGTTGTGACTCTTATGATCACAGTGAAATGTTTAGTGTATTAAATGGAGCCGTGACAGGTTTGTTAGATTACATGAAAGAAATGGGTTCAGATGGAATATCTACTTCATGGAAACCCGCATTAAATGGTGTTTTAGATGCATATTTTGGTCCTGATGTAAAAGAGTTTGATTTCAACGGGAAAAAATATACTTCTAAATCATATGCACAATCATTAAATTTAAATATGGACGATTACGTTTCGATTACATCGTTCACTAATAATGCGCCCTATTCTAAATGTTTCTTAGCAATTCAAGATAATTGGTCTTGGGGAGAAAGTTATAATGTAGAACTAAATGATTTAGTCAGTATTGCTGAAAATGCATTAGCTAATGGATATACCTTGGCGTGGGGGGCAGATGTTTCTGAAGAAGGATTTAGTTTTAGAAATGGAATTGCAGTTGTTCCAGAAGATCCTTCTATGATTGATGTGTATGGAAAGGATAATAAAAATTACTCAGATGCTGGAGCAGAAAAAAAATCAAATGCATTTTTATCTCCTGTCAAAGAATTAGCCATTACCCCTGAACTTCGTCAAAAAGGATATGATAATAAAACAACGACAGATGACCACGGGATGCATATCATTGGCATGTATAAAGACCAGAATGGAACTAGATTCTTTTTAGTAAAAAATTCTTGGGGAACAGGAAATTATCCGAAAGGTTATTTATATGTGTCAGAAAATTACTTAAAATATAAAACTATCAACCTCTACCTTCATAAAGAGGGCATTCAGACAATTATAAAAAAGAAGTTGAACTTATAAATAAGGTACAAACTATTTTTTTACTGTGTTTTTTTTTATTTAGTTGGTAATTAAAAAAGATTTTGTATCTTAGACGCAAATACTACTACATGAAAAGATTAACACCGGCCGAAGAGCAAGTAATGTTGCGCTTATGGAAATTAGAAAAAGCGTCCATAAAAGAAATTGTCGAACTTTATAATGATCAAGTACCAGCGTATAATACGACTTCAACAATTGTGCGTATACTTGAAAAAAAAAAATTTATTAAACATAAATCTGTTGGAAGGGGATATATTTATATTCCTAAAATTTCTCGAGAAACATACAGAGAATACTTAACGGAGTATTTATTGAACAATTATTTTGATGGAGATAAACCCCTATTAACAGAACTTATTAACCAAAAATGAAAAGTGGCTGTCTCAAAAGGACAGCCTTTATTTTTTTGATATTCCGTCCTAAAATAAGTTAAGAACATTTTAGTTGCCAAAAGTCGAAAATCATTTATCCGTCTATTTTTTCTTTTTTATCAATTTCCTTCGGAAAATATTTCTTTTGGCGAATGAAAATCAGAATAATCCCTGATGAAATAGAAAAATCAGCTACGTTCCATATCGCAGGAAAAACTTCATTTCCTCCAATCCAAGGAATCCATGCAGGCCAACTAGCTTGAAATTTAAACATATCAACGACATTTCCTAATAGAAACCCTGTGTGACGAGTCTCGTGCATTCCAAAAATTCCACAATCGGTTTTTATACCAGACCCGTCTAGAAAATTAAAAGAAAGACATGGGTCATAAGGGAATACAAAATCATAAAACATTGAGTCGATTAGATTCCCGGTTGCACCAGCAATGATAAGTCCAATTGCAATTAAAAATTCTCTTTTTACTCCCTTTTTGGCTTGTAAAAACCAATAATAAATAATTCCTGAAATGGCAATAATTCTAAAGATACTTAAAGCCAATTTATGCCACATTTTAGATCCAAAAGTAGTGCCAAAAGCCATACCAGGATTTTCTATATAGTCCAAAACAAGCCAATTCCCTAAAAGTTGCGATTCTTGCCCAGGAGTATAGTTTGTTTTTATATACACTTTTAACAATTGGTCTAAAAATAAAATGAGGGCAATTACAGCCCCCACAATAATCAAGTTTTTTTTCACAAACTTATTTTTTTTGAATGTTTTTAGCTTCAATACTCAATGTAGCATGAGGTACCAATAATAATCTTTCTTTTTGAATCAACTTCCCTGTAACTCTACAAATACCATAGGTTTTGTTTTCTATTCTGGATAAGGCGAATTCTAAATTTTGAATGAATTTTTCTTGACGAGCTCCCAACTGAGCTGTTTCTTCTCTTGATAATGTTTGAGAACCATCCTCCATCATATTGAATGTTCTTCCAGTATCATCTGTACCATTATCGCTATTGGACAAGGATGAATTCAACATATTTAAATCGTCGTGCGCTTCCTTTAATTTATTGATTATCAACTCTTTAAATTCTGCTATTTCAGCATCTGTATAACGTGTTTTTTCTTGTGACATAAGTTGTTTTTTCTAATTTTTTTCTAATTTTCTAGAGAGCCCACAAATATAACCGAAATTAAACCAAATATCAAGTATTAAAGACGAAAGACTTTATGACTTTGTGCGGAAAAATTATTTTACATTCTAAAAAAGGGAAACAATTTCAATAAAATGTTTTAAATCTGCCATGTATGGTTTTTTTTTAGAAAATTAAATTCACTTCCAGGCTGCATCCGAAAGTTTTTATCTCTTAAATAATTATTAACTTCGTGCTCTATGGTTAAATTATTTTTAAGTAATCGTTCTTTTGTTCAGTTTCTATTACCTATGGTGATAGGAATATATGTATTATTAAATTTTACAACAAATTATTATAACTATTCCGACACTGCAAATTTTGGGTTTTGGGGAAATAAAATCCCTGTAAAACCTATTTTATCACAAATTATTGCAAGTATTCTTGTATTAAGTAATGCCGTTGGTATCAATGCAATATTCAACTGGAATCAATTCCTAGAGAGGAATAGTTTCATGCCTTCTCTCTTATATATCATTCTTTTAAGCTCGTATCATTCTTTTTATCAATTAGATGGTTTATTAATTTCCCATGTGTTTTTAATTTTAACCCTCTACCAACTCTATTTCCTGAGGCAAAATGAAGATGGCAGAAGAACCGTTTTTAACTCGTCCTTTTTTGCAGGAATAGCCGCAACATTCCATCCTCCACTTATTGGAATATTGCCTATCATTTTTTTTATGATTTGGTGTATACGACCATTTGTATTTAGGGAGGTTTTCTTATCAACCATCGGTTTTGTTGTTCCACTTATCTATGCAGGTTTTTATTTGATTTATACAGGGTCAACCATTGACCTAACGTTAATAAAAACATCTACAAATTATGAGCGGTTGCAATTTGACTTTCTTGTCACTTTTGTTCTTTTTGTTTGTTCCTTGTTATTAAGTTTGGTAAGTATACAGGCCCACATCAAAAAAAGCTCCTTGCGTCTTAAAAAAATGACTCGAATGCTGTGGTGGTTTGTTCTTGCCGGATTAATTATTGGGATTCTCGATCTTTATTTTTTCAAACAAATACAACGTTTCAGCTTAATAATTATTCCTTTCTCATTTTTCTTGACCTTTTCTTTTTCACATAAAACATTAAGTTTTGTGGCAATTGGGCTTTTTTATGTCACCTTATCTTATTCGATACTTAAATTTTTCCTTCATTTCTAAACAAATGCTCCCTTAATTTTACTACTTTCGCATGGTGAAATCTGATGAGAAGGAGCTCTTTTTTCTTATTTAAAATTTTTATTCTATGAAATTTGGTGTAGTAACTTTTCCCGGTTCTAATTGTGATGAAGACATGATCTATGTTTTAAAAACTATTATGGGTCAACAAGTTGAACAATTATGGCACAAAGACACTGACTTGAAAGGAGTGGATTTTGTGGTGCTTCCAGGAGGGTTTTCGTATGGAGATTATTTACGTTCTGGCGCTATAGCAAAACTTTCACCAATTATGGGAGAAGTTATTAAGCATGCTAACAAGGGCGGATATGTTTTAGGTATTTGCAACGGTTTTCAAATTTTAACAGAATCTGGGCTATTAGAGGGAGCACTTTTACACAATGATACACAAAAGTTTATTTGTAAAAATACGTTTATTAAACCTGCTTCGGAGTTGACCGCGATTACAAAAGGATTAGATGTTCAAAAAGCATATAAAATTCCAATTGCTCATGGTGAGGGAAGATTCTTTGCTCCAGAAAACATGCTAAAAAGCATTCAAGATAATGATCAAATACTATTCAATTATTGTAATGAATCTGGTCTTATTACGGATGAATCTAATCCAAATGGATCTCTTTTAAATATTGCTGGAATCAGTAATAAAGGAAAAAATGTTTTTGGTATGATGCCTCATCCTGAAAGAGCGGCAGATCATCTATTAAGCAACGAGGATGGAAAAGAAATTTTTGAATCTCTTTTAAAATTCTGTTAATCGTATACAACTATTGATCCGACTATTTCTTTTTAGAAGAGGTCGTTGATAATAAAAAAAATAAAAATTAAATGAAGGTATTACTTCTTGGGTCAGGTGGCAGAGAGCACGCATTAGCTTGGAAAATTTCGCAAAGTTCAATATTAGAAGAATTGTATATTGCTCCAGGGAATGCAGGAACACGTAATCATGGGACTAATATTGACATTAACACAGCTGACTTTGAAGCAGTAAAAGCACTTGTTTTAGAAAAAAAGATTAACATGGTCGTTGTTGGGCCAGAAGATTTATTGGTTTTGGGAATTCATGATTTTTTTCTTGGGGATGCAGAATTAAAGAATATACCGGTCATTGGTCCTGATAAAGAAGGAGCGCAATTAGAGGGAAGCAAAGATTTTGCTAAGCAATTTATGCTTCGTCATAATATACCAACTGCCAAATATGCTACATTCACAAAAGATACGTTAAGTGAAGGATATTCTTTTTTAGAATCTTTGAAACCTCCATATGTTTTAAAAGCAGATGGTCTCTGCGCGGGTAAAGGTGTTTTAATTTTAGACACTTTAAAAGAAGCGAAATCTGAATTAAAAAGTATGCTTTCAGATGCTAAATTTGGTGATGCTAGTTCTCGCGTTGTTATTGAACAATTTTTAAAAGGAATAGAATTATCTGTTTTTGTAATTTCAGATGGAGATTCATTTAAAATTCTTCCTGAAGCAAAAGATTATAAAAGAATTGGAGAAGGAGATGCAGGTTTAAATACGGGAGGAATGGGCGCTATTTCACCTGTTCCATTTGCAGATGCTACCTTTAGAGAAAAAATTAAAAATCAAATCATTATTCCAACTGTAAAAGGTTTAAAATCAGAAGGTATAATTTATAAAGGGTTTATCTTTTTCGGATTAATTAGCGTGAAAGGTGAACCCTATGTGATTGAATATAATTGTCGTTTGGGTGACCCTGAAACAGAAGTTATTATTCCAAGATTAAAATCTGATATTTTAGATTTGTTTGAAGGAGTAGCTTCAGGAACACTTTCAGAAAGAGACGTTCTATTTGATGACAGAAGCGCTTGCACTGTTATGATGGTTTCTGGCGGTTATCCTGAAAAATTTGAAAAAGGAAAACAAATATATGGCTTGAATACTGTCACAGACAGCATTGTTTTTCATGCAGGTACAAGTTGTGATGGCCCGGCAGTAATGTCTGCAGGAGGAAGAGTTCTTTCCGTTACCTCTTATGGAAAAGATTTAACTGTAGCATTGAGAAGGTCGTACGAAACTATAGAAAAAATCGAATTTGAAAACGCATATTATCGCAAAGACATAGGCTTTGATGTTCTGTAATGAAAAAAATTGTACTTTTAGTAAGTAAGACTAGTAAATGGACCCCGAACTAATAATAATAATTTCAACAATTCTATTTTCTGCATTCGTTTCTGGGATGGAAATAGCTTTCATTTCCTCTAATCGATTAAAGGTAGAAATGGACCGGTCAAAAGGAACGTTGAATGGTAAAATTCTAGGCTCTTTTTACAAAAATGAATCACACTTTATTGCGATGCTTTTACTAGCCAATAATATTTCATTGGTTATTTTTGGTATTTCTGCAGCTAGTTTATTGAATCCGATTATTGGGCAACAATGGGGTATTAAAAGCGAAGGTTTAATTTTATTAATTCAAACAATCATCTCCACTTTACTAGTTCTAATTACGGCAGAATTTTTACCTAAAGCGTTGGTGCAAATTAATCCAAATAAATTTCTACGGTTTGCATCTATTCCCATGTTAATTTTGCATTGGGTTTTATATATCCCCACACAACTTGTCATGTTTATTAGTAATTCTGTTCTTCGACTTTTAAAAACAGATGGCGCTACTACTGAAAAAGTCTTTTCAAAAATTGATTTGGAACATTACGTGCAGGATCTCAGTGGCAGAATTAAAGAAGAAGAAAATTTTGGTAATGAAATGCAAATTTTGCAAAACGCATTGGATTTCTCAAGTTTAAAAGCTAGAGATTGCATGGTTCCACGTATTGAAATTGTTGCTGTCGATGTGGAAGAACAAATTAGCGTTTTGCATTCTCTCTTTGTAAAACAAGGTCTTTCCAAAATTCTAATTTATAGAAATAATATTGATAACATTATTGGATATGTCCATTCTTTTGAAATGTTTAAAAAACCTACTTCAATCAAACAAATAATGATGCCAATTTCATTTGTTCCCGAAGCAATTTTAGGCAAAGAGCTTTTAGAAATGTTTACAAAACAATCAGGTAATATTGCTGTAGTTGTAGACGAATACGGAGGAACATCCGGGATGATTACGATTGAAGATGTGATCGAAGAAATCTTTGGCGACATCGAAGATGAGCATGATAATGAAGATTGGTTAGAAGAAAAAATTTCAGAAAAGGAATATCTTTTTTCGGGACGGGTCGACATTGACTATATTAATGAAGTATATAACCTTGCCCTTACAAAATCTGAACAATATGAAACTTTAGCAGGGTTAATAATTCATACCTTAGAGTCAATTCCAGAAATTGGCACTAAATTAGATCTAGAAAAATTCAATATTATTATTGAACAAGTTAGTGATCGAAAAATTGAAGTTGTGCGCATTATTCTCAAATAAAATTCCTTTTTTAATACTCTTTTTGCTATGAGAATTAAGATTCTTTTGTTTATTCTTTTGTTCCATTCTGCAAGTGCAACATCGTTTGGGCAGAAAAAAAAAATAGCCAAATTACCAGAAGACCTAAAAGAAATATCAGGTTTAGCATTTCTCAATGATACGGTTTTAATAGCACATAATGATGGGGGAAATGATGCAACACTTTATTTTTTAAATCTAAAAGGAGAACAAATTCATTCAGTAGAAGTAGAAAACGCAAAAAACAAAGACTGGGAAGATATAACAGTTGATGGTAAAGGCAACTTATTTATTGGAGATATTGGAAATAATGAAAATAATCGTGATAATTTATGTGTCTATAAAATAAGTACTTTTGGCATTCTCAAAAAAGAATCTGTAGCCGCTGAAAAAATTAATTTTCGGTATTCTGAACAAAAAGATTTTCCACCAGATGAAAAACATTTACATTTCGATGCAGAGGCATTGGCGTATAATAATGATTCACTGTATATTTTTACAAAATGTCGAACAGAACCTTTCGACGGGAAAAGTTTCTGTTATGGCTTGCCAACAAAACCCGAAAGTTATAAATTAATCAAAGATTTTGATCTAACTATAGGGAAAGATGGTTGGTGGAAAGACTGCATTACTGCTGCAGAAATAAAGAATAATAAATGCTACTTGTTGACCTATAATAGAATAATAATATACACAATCCACAAAGGTAAATTCACTTTTTCGCATTCAATCTCATTTGATACCGTCTCACAATATGAATCTATGGCTATTAACTCAAAAGGAATTATCTACATCGCTGACGAGAAAAATAAATTACTTGGAGGAGGATATTTATACACAGTAGCAGAACCTCAACAAAAGAAAAAATGATAGATATTTCTAGATTCAAAGCTGTAATTTTCGATATGGATGGTGTTCTCATTGATTCAGAACCCTTATGGAAAATTGCTATGGAGGAAGTTTTTGTTTCTATTGGGTGCCCTTTAACTCGACAAGATTTTCAAAAAACCGTCGGCTTGCGTTTAGATGAAGTAATTGACTACTGGTATGAGCATACTGGCTGGGACAAAGCTTCTCCGAAAGAAGTTGAAAATAGGATAGTACAGCGAATGATCGAACTATTGAAAGAATTTGGAGAGCCTTTAATTGGTGTAGTTGAGACGCTTAAACATCTGAAATCTAAAAATTTTAAAATTGGATTAGCGACTTCTTCTTATGAAGTTCTAATTAACACAGTATTAGACACTCTTTTAATTCGCGACTATTTCGACTTTACACATTCTGCTGAAAAAGAATCCTACGGAAAACCGCATCCAGCTGTATATTTGTCAGTAGCTCAAAAATTTAATATTCACCCAAAAGACTGTTTGGTTATTGAAGATTCTTTAAACGGCATTATTTCAGGCAAAGCAGCTCGCATGAATGTTGTTTGTATTCCTGAAAAATCTCATTCTCCTGAGCCAAAATTAATATTGGCAGATTATCATTTTGAAGATATGTCCTTGTTTTTAGATCATATCAAATAATTCGATGCGCTATTTTCTCCATATCTCCTATAGTGGGACCAATTATCGAGGTTGGCAAATGCAAAAG
>CAMDAO010000031.1 GCA_945888595.1 Chryseobacterium gleum
CATCAATAAATCGACATTTTTCTTGCTCAGCATGTGGAAATGTTGTGTATTTTTCCCACAAGAAAGCCTGCGCTTCATTGTGTTCTAACGCCCACAATCCGCCATAAATATCACCTACAACATTGAATTTCAAGTTATCTGTAGCCCAACCCTCTTGATCTGCTTTTACATACGACATTAAGTGAGACCCTGAACCTTCCCTGGAAATGGCAAAAGTTTTACCTTTTAAATCGTCCATTTTTTGAATAGTAGAACGAAAAGGAACATGTATTCCCCAGTGAAGAGGAGTGGTAACGTACACTTGAATTATTTTAACATCCAAACCTTGAAGCACGGCTTTGGTAATTCCTTCTGTCAATAAAATAGCCACATCCAACGAACCTGTTTCAAGTCCGCGAATCATTTGCCCAGTTCCGCCTCCCATGTCACTCCAGTGTAATTTTAGTCCAATATTACTAAAAGCACCTTCTTCGATGGCTAATCGCCAAGGCAAGTTAAAATGTTCAGGAACTCCACCTATTTTTAATCCTGTTAAATTGTCCATTGTCTTATTGTTCTGCAAATTGTTTGGTATATAATCGTTTGTAAAAACCCTCAAATTTTAATAAGTCGGCATGTGTTCCCTGTTCTTTTATTTCTCCTTTTTCAAGCACAATTATTTGATTTGCTTTTTGAATAGTTGAAATTCTATGGGCAATTACAATGGAAGTTCTCCCTTTTGTCAGTTCTTCTGTAGCTTTTTGAATCATTTCTTCCGATTCATTATCAACACTCGATGTTGCTTCGTCTAAGATCAAAATGGTTGGATTGTAGACATATGCCCTAATAAAAGCTAGTAATTGCCTTTGTCCGCTTGATAAAACACCTCCTCTTTCTCCTACATGGTAATCATATCCTTGCGGCAGTTGCTCGATGAATGAATGAGCACCAATGGCAGTTGCTGCTGTGATTACTTGTTCTCGCGTAATTTCTGTATTTCCGAGTGTGATATTGTTGTGAATCGTGTCCGAAAATAAAAAAACATCTTGTAAAACGATAGCAATATTGTGTCGTAAGTAGGTTAATTCAAGGTCTCTAACATTGATATTTCCGATGTAAATCTCTCCTTTTTGGAATTCATAAAATCGGCCCAATAAATTGACAATCGAAGATTTACCAGCACCTGTAGCGCCTACAAATGCTACAGTTGAGTTCGGCTGAATAGTCAGATTTATATTCTTTAACACCCATTCTTCATTTTGATAGGCAAAGGAAATGTTTTCAAATTTAATTGGCTGATTGAAATCGCATTTTGAGATGGTTCCTTCGAACTGAATATGCTCGTCTAGATCGATGATTTCAAAAACTCTTTCCGCTCTAACAACCCCTCTTTGCAAGATATTAAATTTATCAGCTAATTGTCGAATAGGGCGAAACAACATACTTATCCAAAAAGTAAATTTTATTATTTCCAGGTATTGAGAATGCATATCTTCTCGTTTTACACCTTCAATTTGAAAAGCAATATAGACCAATAAAAATGCAACGGATAATGAACTTAATATTTCGACAATAGGGAAGAAGATGGAAAAAGCCCAAATGGCACTGAGATGTGCTTTACGGTGTGCTTTGTTTATTTCTTTAAAATTTTCAAACTCTTCTTTCTCACGGTTAAAAAGTTGAACAATCGACATGCCCGTAATTCGCTCTTGGACAAACGTATTTAATCGAGTAACTTGGAGTCGTTCCTGAATGAACGAATTATTCATTGATCGGGCAAAAATCCGAATGCCAATCATCAATAAGGGGATAGGAATCAACACGAGTAAAGTGAGGTGCCAATTGACGATAAACATGGTAATTAAAACCGCCAATAGTAATATTAGGTCACCAACAATATCTATTAATCCGGTTGAAAAAACTTCAGAAATGGCTTCCATGTCCGACACTACTCTTGTTACTAAAGCGCCTATGGGTGTTTTATCAAAGTAGCGCATTTTAAAAGACATAATGTGTGCAAAAAGTTTTTTACGTAAATCACTAATAATATTTTGCGCTAATAGATTGCTGAAATAAGAACTTGTGAAAAGTAAAACAACTTCGATCAGCAACATTCCTATAATGGTCATTGTCCAGAAGAGCAAAGCTTCGCCATTTTTACTTTTAATAACATATTTATCCAACATGTCAGCGATCAATAAGGGACGATATATACTGCTTAGAGCAATTAAAATAACGCAAAAAAGAGCTGTAAAAAAAAGTTTTCTATATGGTTTAGCGTACGTTACGAGACGCTTGAAAATAGAAACACTAACTTTTGATTTCTCCGACATGGGACAAAGATACTTATTTGGATGTTTAATGGTTTATGTTTGCAGGTTGATTATTGATGTTTTTTCATCGTTTTATGTTTTTCGAAAGATTTTTTAACAAATAAAAGATACCTCAAACAGCTAGAAATAAATTGTGTTTTTAATTTTTCTCTTAACTTTAACAAAAAACTAAAAAGATGATTCATAATTTATCAAAAACTAATTCAATTTTAGGAAATTTCTTGTCAGAAATTAGAAATGTTTCAGTGCAAAAAGATTCCATGCGTTTTCGAAGAAATTTGGAGCGAATAGCTGAAATTTTAGGATATGAAGTGTCAAAAAAGTTTGAATTTGAAACAATTTCAGTCACAACTCCTCTAGGTCAAGCGTCTGTTAATGTACTAAAGCATAAACCTGTTTTAGCCACGATTCTTAGAGCTGGTCTCGGAATGCACCAGGGATTATTAAATTATTTTGATGCTTCTGATTGTGCATTTGTATCTGCATACAGAAAACATACAACCGCTGAAGATTTTAAGATTCATGTGGAGTATTTAGCTTCGCCAGATTTAACAAATAAAATAGTTATTATCAGTGATCCAATGTTGGCAACTGGCGCGTCGATGGTGACGGTTTATAAAGCATTATTGAAGCAAGGAAAACCTTCAAAAATTTATATCGTTGCTGCCATAGCATCACAAGAAGCGTTAGATTATGTTGCGAAGTATTTACCTGAAACGACAGAGATTTGGGTTGGTGCAGTGGATGAAGAATTAACAGCACAATCCTATATTGTTCCAGGATTGGGGGATGCAGGAGATTTGGCTTTTGGCGTGAAATGCTAACCATTTATTAAATCAAGTAGAATTCATGAAATTCGGAGTATATAGCGGTTTTTTCTTAGTATCAATGATTAAGTTTTTGTTTGCTCCATTAGCTGGACCAGATGCTAATTTATCATTTTTTGAAACCTATTTTTCTTGTGTTTCGGGTGCTTTATTTAGCGCAAATATTTTTTATTTTATGAGTGAGATATTTTTAAAGAGAGCCGCAGAAAAAAGAAAAAAATTAAGGATATATGCTCTTGAAAAAGGAATTGAACTCCCAAGAAAAAATAAGTTTACGAAAACCAATAAATTTATAGTCCGCATGAAAATGAGATTTGGTATTTATGGTATTTCTATGTTTGCTCCTCTTTTCTTATCAATTCCATTGGGTACAATTGTGGCTGCTAAATTTTATGGAAAGGAACGTAAAACTTTTTTTATTATCATGCTGGGTATTTTTCTTAATGGATTTTTAACTACAGGATTAGCATTTTTAATAAGAGGATAGTGAGTCAAGATTTTCATCTTTTTTTCGATATAGATAGAACCCTGTGGGATTTTGATAAAAATTCTCAGCAGGCCTTACGTATTTTATATGATGAGTTAGAAATCCAAGAAAGAATAGGCAATTTTTACGATTTTTATCACAAGTATAAGAATGTAAATGCCGACTTATGGGTCGCTTATGGACGTGGAAAAATCACAAAAGACGAGTTAAGAAATACCCGTTTTGAAAAAACACTCAACAAATTTGGAATTGAAGACGAAGAATTAAATCAAGCTTTGAGTGATGGATATATTGAGATCTCACCCAATCAAACGAATATTTATCCATATGCTATCGAAACATTAAGTGAGTTAAAAAAAGACGGCTTTAATATGCATATTATCACCAATGGATTTAAAGAGGTGCAGCATCGTAAGCTGAAAAATTGTGGTTTTACTGACTTTTTTGATGTTATTGTTTGTTCTGAAGAAATTGGAAAAAACAAACCAGAACCGGAAGTGTTTCACCATGCCATGCAAAAAGCAGGAGCATCGCCATCAAAAAGTGTGATGATTGGAGATGATTTTCAAGTCGATATTATTGGAGCGAATAATGCTGGAATGCACACTATTTTATTTGACCCAGATGACCGGTATCGCAGAAGAAAGGGTGATTACCACATAAAATCTTTAAATGAAATCCCAGGGATTCTGCCTTGGGTATTTAGAAGCTAAAATGCAGACTTAAATAGTTGAGAATTATTCTTTAATAAAATAGATTCTACTGCGTTCAACTTCAATTTTTTGCCTTTCAGGATTCCAAAAATAAATTTTAAGGACATCTGATGGCATTATTCCTTCAGGTATAGAAAAGGCCATGAAAAAATCGGATGGTTTACCAATTTCATTCAGTTTTGCTTGATCATAGGCCTGATATAATAGAATTTCTTTATCGTTTCTTTCAATTACTGCTACAAAATACACGGGAGAAGTAGCAGAAAGTATTCCTGTAGCTTTTAATAATATATAATGTTCAGGTTCAATTCTGGACAAAATCGTTTTTAAATCAATCTTTGATTCGCCAATAAATTCAGCTGAAGATTTTATTTTTTGTATCTTTTTTACTAGTCCTTTTTGCTCCTTTAATTTTCTCTGCCCATTTTTGGAATATAATCGAAAAGCACTTCCAAAATAACTCTCTTGATTTTCTGTGTATGGAAAGTACTTTTGAATTACTTCATAATACATGGGAAGTTGAAAACTATTGCTGAATGTATATAAAAAGAAATTTAATTTTGAAGTACGCGCCCTCTCTGAAATTTGATACACAACATCTTGTTTTGACCAATCAGAAATCGATTCGTGAATGGGTGATTCAAGGTAATAATTTAAATATTCTACGTTGTTATAATTGGAGGCAATTGCGCAATTCTTTCGTCCTATTTTTTTGTCTGTTTCATTTATTTTTACACCTATTTCTCTAAATACAGAGAAGTTTTTAGGTTGCAAGAGATGACCATATGAGATAGATAATACGCCTAAAATGACCGGAAATGAAACAAAGAAAATAGATGTTTCCTTCAGTGAAATTAATTGAAATCTTCGAAAGATAAAAATAAAAAGAAAAGGCAGCAGATATAACATGACTAACTCTCTTAGAATCGGAGTATAAAATAAACTGATAAAATGAGCAGCTACATACGTGAAAATGAAAATTGAGAATGAAAATTTTTCTTCTGGAGTTCTTAATTTTGATTCGGTTTTATAAAATAAAACTCCAAATATTAGTGCGCAAAAGAGAGCAATTCCCCATGAATTATTGAAGAATAAATGAGTAAAGTCGATTAGCCAATTTAGCTTAGGAGGAGGAAGCCAACCTAATCCACCCGAATTTAGTTGGTATTGAGTAATAGGCCAATGAGGAATAAAGGAAATTATTGCGAGTAGACCACAAAGTAGAAGATCTATTTTTCGATTCTTTTGAACATAGATTAAGCCAATACATCCAATGACTCCTGCAGTCAAAAAAGCAAAGTAATGAGAAAGCATTGCTCCTAAAAGACCTACAATTATTCCGAAGTGCCACGGAGTTACTTTTTTCGAAGATCTATTTATTTCTATTATGGATAAAAATAGTAATAAAAGGAAAAATGTTCCTGAATTGTAAGGGCGAGCAAGGGTTGTATTGATAATAGTGAACGTAAGACAACTGTATAACGCGATAATACCTAGACCTGTGTTTTTCGAGAAAAATCGGTTACAAATCGTATAAATTAGCAAGGAATTGGAGGCATAGAATAGCAAGCCTGTTGCTCGAAGTGAAAATTCTGAATCACCAAATAGAGTGATCCAATACTTTAAAAAAGCTTGGTAAAAAAAAGGGTGCATGTCCCCCGTTTTTACCCCTAAATTCCAAAATGAATCCCAGTCGACATAACGTGTTCTGAACCATGCGCTGAGTTCATCATTAGAAAGGCCTTGATGTTCTATAAACAAAATGCGTAAAGTAAAACCGCACAGCATCAACCAAATGAAGATGGCATGTTTTTTCAAGAACGCATTTTTATAACATCTAGCCATATAATTCTTGGCGCGTTTTCTCGTACAAAACAATTGCGGCAGCAACTCCAACATTCATAGATGCAATTTCTCCTCGCATTGGAATTTTCGCTTTAATATCTGCCATATTTAAAAAGTCATTCGTTATTCCATCTTCCTCTGATCCAAGAATGATCACAACAGAACCACGTAAATTGACGGTATACAAAGGAATATTTGTTTTTTCTGTACAAGCGATAATTCGCATGCCACACTGCTGAAGATAAAATAAAGTGTCTTTAATATTATCCGATTTACACACTGGAATTCTATTTAAAGCACCTGCCGAAGTTTTTATAGCATCTGAAGTCACTTGAACAGATCCTTTTGAAGGAATTAAAATAGCGTCAACACCCTGACATTCAGCTGTTCTTGCAATAGCGCCAAAATTACGAACGTCGGTAATTCTGTCTAAAACAAGGACACACGGCTTTTTACCTTGCTCCATCATTTCCTCGACTAATTTTTCAACTGAGCCATACGTGATTGGGGCAACAAAAGCAATTACTCCTTGGTGGTTATTATCTGTAATTTTATCTAATTTTTCAACTGGAACAAATTGTAAATAATAATTTTTATTGGCTAAAATATCTTTCAGCTCTTGGAATAAATCTTTGTTCATTCCCTTCAAAATCATTATTTTATTTATTTCACGATCTGCTTTTATCGCTTCTATAACGGCACGAACACCAAAAATAAATTCGTCGGCAGATTCTTTACGTTCCCGCTTTTGAAAATCACGAGGTTTGAAATCGTCTCTATTTGGATATGAATCTCTACTCGGATATGATTCTCTTTTGTTGTATTTTTTATTTTCCATTTTCTATTTTTTACTTTCTTCCGCGGCGGAGAAGAGATTAATCGCGTCTATCCAATTAATATTTTATATCAAATTCTACTTCAACATTCGTCCCTAATGTTTGTGCAACGGGACAAGCTTTTCCTGCTCGGATCACTTTTTCGGCTGTTTCTTCATCCCAATTATTACCTGATAAATCTAACTTTATTACAATTTTCCCTATTCTTCTTGGATTTGCGTCCATAATTTTCTGAACGTCCGCTTTAGCACTCGTAAAATTAATCGAATGACTTTCGGCAAATATTCCCATAATAGTGATCATACAAGAAGCATAAGCTGCAGCTACAAGGTCAGTTGGAGAAAAAGCTTCGCCTTTACCATTGTTGTCTAAAGGTGCATCTGTAATAATTGTCGTTTGAGATTGAAGATGTGTACAACTTGTTCGAAGTCCACCTAAATATTCTACAGTTGAAGTAATCATCAGGATACTAATTTATCTGCAAAATTACTTCTTTTAATTGAGATTTAGTATTCTAATCCCACATCCTCCATTAATTTGTTTAAAATTAGCTCTTTATCGTATTTTTCAGAACGTTGGAGTGCTTCTAATCGGAAATTATCGTGCTCGATTGGATTTGAGAAATAAGTGATTATTGAATTTTGCATTTCATTTTTACCAGAACTTAAGAAGCCACTTTTTCTGTGTTCAATGATGTCTTTCGGACCTTTTGATTTATAAGCTGTAACAGGAAGTCCACAACTTAATGCTTCTAAAACCACACAACTGAAAGTATCGTATTTTGATGGAAGTATCAATAAATCGGCTGAAGAATAAATTTTAGCAAGTGTTTCTTTGTTTTTCCATCCTAAAAAGATAGCATTTGGAAGTTTTTCTTTCAGCATTTTTTCTTCGGGACCTTCCCCAACAAAAACCATACGTAAATTTTTAACCTCTGATTTTACTGATTCATAAATATCGATAATATCCAATAAACCTTTTTCTAAACTAAAACGACCAACGTATAATAGAATTTTTTCATTCTTTTTTACTTTGAATAATTCTCCTTTATCATTTACTCTTGGATAAAAAGCTTCATTGTTCCAATGTGCCGTTAAATTCACATTTTCTTCTTTAAAATTCATTTCAATCGAAGTCAACCATTTTTTATGATCTGAATTAAGAACAAATAATTTATCAAAGCCATTGTAATATGCACGCAAGAATCTTCTGATTCGATTCATATTATGCATATCTAAATTCATCGTTTTACGTGAAAAAATCAACCAATCTGTATGTACATAGAAATGAGCAGGTAAGGTGTATGCATTTTTCAGATACAAACCAACCAATCCCATAACTCCCTCGGTAGAACACATAATTCGATCGTATTCATTCTCTAAAAACAAATGGTGAATTTCATTGAAATCAGGAATTCGAATGGGTTGTTGTTTGTAGAAAGGAACTTCAAATTCTGCCAATGGTTTGATGACAATTAAATGATCGTCTTCAATAACTGTATTGCTACAAACTAAAATATCAATGGGTAAATTTCTTCTTTTGATTTCTTTGTGCATATCTTGCAATACTCCAGAAACACCATTCTTGTCTTCGTAAGTGTCTGTTAACCAAAGCAATCTTTTAGGATGTTTGTACTTATTAAAGCGTTCTGAAAAATCGTTCAGCAAAGGACGTGTATTGTACAAAACTTTACTGCTTGTAAAATTGGCTCCTAATAAGATTGTTGAAGTAAACAATGGAAATGTTATTCCATCAAAGAAAGCAGAGAAATCAGGTTTAGAAAGTTTTTTGTTTTTATTATTTTTATAAGATTTTGGTTGAAATAATGCTCTAAAATCACTCGGAATTTCAAGTTGTTCTATCATATCCGCTAATTTCAACTTTTGAAAATAATTTTCAGAAATTAAATCATTGAGTTTAACTGTAAGGCGAGAAAATAAAATGTTGTTAAGATTCGCGCTCATTGAATTTAAAGCGATACTAAATTCTCGAATCATTTTTTCAGGAGAATGGATATGCGCCTTTGCGATTCTTACCGCATCATCAAAAATCGGTTTGTACACTTTTGGAAGTAATAATCGCTGTGATTTAGAGGGTACTTTTCCAGTTAAACAATCGTGAAATAACGAGACAAAACGCATTGTTTTCTTGTTTCGACTCACTTCTGAAAATGCATTTGAAACCAATAAGGCAAGAACTTTATCTTTAGCAGACCCCTTGTGTAGTAATATTCTAAAAAGTCCCGGATCTTCTTTGTGCATTAAAATTTGACACACATAATCCAAAAACGCTACCGTTAATTTTTCCGAATTTTGATGTGTGCCATACGGAATCATTGCGCCATTTTTAATAGCTTCTAAAGCTAAATTAGAAAGTTTTTCCTTTTTTCTTCTTTTTTCTAAATTCGGAATATGTAAAAAAGTTCCTGTTTGACCAGAAAAAATTCCCATATGACTATCAGAGCCTCCTGAATACGATTTTTTGTACCTGTTTTTACAATATAAACTAATGTCAACATTAAAACGTTCAGCATCCGCATCGATTTGTTCTGGAGTAATCGATTCTAACCACGTTTTTACTAACATATTTTGCCATGTATCACGCTGACCATTCAGAACTTCAAATCGTTCGAATACCAACGCCATTTTACTAAAGAAATCAAACTCTGGCGTTCCTTGTGTGCTATAATGGTAAAGAGGGTGTGCCCAAATTGTTGGAATATTGTTTTCGTTGGTGTATTGAAGAAATTGGTATATGTTTTTTCGTAGTTTATTTAATATACTTTCCTGTTCTCTTGTGAAACCAAAAGTCAAGACGTGAATTCCGACATTAAAATCGGGCACATAACAACTAAATTCTGTCCCTACTAAAACATCGACACCTTTATCTTGAAGTTCAAAACAAGAACGAGCATTGTTGTGATTAGTGATGGTAATAACATCCGAATTATTCTTTCTTAATGTTTTGATTAAATTTTCCGTAGGTAACCAGGTTTCAGGAACATTTAAAATTCTTCCCATTAATTCATCCGGCACATTACTGTTGTAATCGTGACAATGTAAATCGATTCGTAATAATTCGTTTTCGGGATATTTTTCTTTTTCTGTTTTTAAAAAATCTTTTAAATCGTATGCTAATTCTTGTTGGAGACTCATTTTTTTTCTTTAATTAGCGTCATTTTTGTTGCACATATTTAGAATGCAATGTTATAAAAATCTAATGACGATTACATTTCGTGAACATGATATAAATGTTATGTTATAGTTAGCGAAAAGATGAAAAATTAATAATTTGATAATGGTTTACAGGGCTTAACCACAGAGTGCTCAGTGTTTTTTCACGGAGTCACACAGAATTTTATTAAAAAAGAACACTGTGAAACTCTGTGCTTTTCCTCTGCGACCTCCGTGGTTAAAAACAAACTAAAAAATACTTGCTTCTAAATCGATTAAAAACGAACGAGAGGTTTTATATTTGTATAAAATTGCAAGTCATGACTGAAAATACGGACAACGAAAATCAATTAGAACGATTGAGAAAACCAAAATGGCTAAAAGTCAAATTGCCAACAGGAGAAAATTACAAGAAAGTAAGAGCTTTAGTTACTGAACATAAATTGCATACTATTTGTGAAAGTGGTAGTTGTCCAAACATGGGCGAATGTTGGGGAGAAGGAACCGCAACATTTATGATATTGGGTAATATTTGCACACGATCTTGCGGTTTTTGTAACGTAAAAACGGGTAGGCCTTTAGCGGTAGATACTTTTGAACCGGGAAGAGTTGCACAGAGCGTTAAATTGATGCAAGTGAAACATGCTGTTATTACTTCTGTAGATCGAGATGATTTAAAAGATGGTGGGTCAGATATTTGGGCTCAAACTATTCGTGCAATCCGTCATCAATCTCCAACGACAACGATGGAAACATTGATTCCAGATTTTGCTGGTAAATGGGACAATCTTCAAGTTTTAATTGACGTTGCTCCAGAAATTGTTTCACATAACATAGAAACCGTTCGAAGATTAACAAAACAAGTCAGAATTCAAGCAAAATATGACCGAAGTTTGGAAGTTCTTTCTCGCTTGAAAGCAGGAGGAATGAAAACGAAATCGGGCATTATGTTAGGTTTGGGAGAAACACATGAAGAGATTATCGAATCTATGCAAGATTTAGTAAATGTAGGTGTAGATATTTTAACAATTGGACAGTATCTGCAGCCATCTGCAAAACATTTACCCGTTGTAGAATTTGTGACCCCTGAAAGATTTGAAGTATACAGAGTATTGGGATTAGAAATGGGATTTAGGTATGTAGAAAGTGGACCACTAGTAAGATCTTCTTATCATGCTGAGAAGCATTTGTTTTAGTAATTCAAAAATAAAATGAAAGTAGAAATTTGGTCGGATATCATGTGTCCTTTTTGTTATATCGGTAAAAGAAATTTTGAAGATGCTTTGAATGAATTTTCTGGGAAAAATGAAATTGAAATTGAATGGAAAAGTTTCCAGTTAGACCCTACTATTCCGCGAAATTTTGAGAGGAAAATAAGCACGTATGAATATCTTGCTGAAAAGAAAGGAATGTCCATCGAGCAATCAAAACAACTGCATCTAAATGTTATTGAAACAGCCAAAAAAGTTGGCTTGACCTATGACTTTGAGAAATCTATAGTTGCCAATTCTTTTGATGCTCACAAATTAATTCAATGCGCAAAGGCATATGGGCTTGGCGATGCCGCCGAAGAAAGTTTATTCAAAGCTTATTTTTCAGAAGGAAAAGATATGAGCGATCATTCAACGTTAATTTCAATTGGCAAGGAGATTGGTTTGGAAGAAAGTGAAATCATTTCTGCTCTTTCGAGTGAAGATTTTTCGCAGAAAGTCAATGCAGACATCAAAGAAGCAAATGAAATTGGTGTAACAGGTGTTCCATTCTTTGTTTTTGATAGAAAGTACGCTGTTTCGGGAGCGCAGCCCAAAGAAAGTTTTTTAAATGCTTTACAACAATCTTTGTCGGAATCTAAAAATGAAGTATCAAGTTGCTCGCCTGGCGGGGGCTGTTGTTAAAAAAAGTCACAACCTTTTTGTAATTATTTCGTCTACTTTTCATCATTGAAATTCATACTACGTAAAATGTTTCGAACAAAGATCTTCTTTCTCGCTTGTTTCTTTCTTTCATTTTGGACGTTTTCTCAGGTTCCGGATTATTTTCCAGTTGGGGCTGTTTGGCATGAAGTCTATAGAGAAGAAATGGGAGGGGATATGAGTTCAGTGTGTGGCTCCGTTTCTTCGTACAATCTTTCGGTGGAAGAAGAAGTTGCACTAGGATCAAAAATATACACGAGAATTCATCAAAATGGACTTTTAATTTCTCATTATTCACTCGCTCTTCCGCCAGACCCATTTAGTTCTGGATGCAATTTTACTGCCGAAATTCATCAAGATTATTATGTTAGACAAGATAGTTTGAAAATCTATGTGTATTTATCGGACACAACGGAACACTTGTTATATGATTATGACTTGAATGTAGGAGATACTTTTCATTTTTCTGGCTTGTATCCATCTTCTGTAAATAGCAATTATACCATGAATGCAGTACAATGTGTGGTGGATAGTATAGGTAGTATGCCCGTTGATGGTTCTTTCAGGAAAGTTTTTTACCTATCTCATGATAATTATGGAGGAATGTCAGGAATTGATGATACCAACAGCGTCTTTATGGAAGGAATTGGAAATTTAGGAGGCTTTTTTTGTGGAATTTCTCGATTTTCTGAATTCACCTATCGAACGCTGCAATGCTTTGGAATAAATAACATTCCTTATTGGACAGGTGCGGATGGATTTTGTGATCTGAGTGTTGGGCTAAAAAATAGTGAAAATAAGAGTCTTTTAGAGTTTTATCCAAACCCTGTTCTTGATGAAATACACGTGCAACTCCCGGAAAATTTTGACATTAATAAGATTGAAATCGTAGATTTACTCGGTCAAAATAACGACGTGAATGCCACTTTCAATCAAAAAAATGATGTAACAATTGATTTATCTCAGTATCATTCAGGTATTTACTTTTTGAAATTAACGGATGTTTTTTTGAATGTGTTTAAATTGAAAATCATTAAACTGTAAAAGGTGAAAATTAGTTGCAGAATTCAGTACATTTGTTCTTTATTTAAAGAATATTGAGAACAAAATCATATAGACATGGATAGTGAATTATTAAGTACTTTATCAGATATTGAAAAATTGGTTGAAAGTTTCACGGCGATTGAAAATCACGATCTTTTGGTCGAAAAAATAGAAAGCCATATTCAATTAATTGCTGATTTCGATAGAGCAGAACTTTATTTATGTGATGACGAACAAACATTAAAGTTATTTTCTTCGATAGGATTTTCAGAAAAAGAAAAAGCGGAAGAAAAAGGAATGGAAATCTTGGCTGCAGAAGTGTATAGATCAGGAGAAATTGTATGGGAAAACAATCATTCGACTGAAAAATCGCCAATTTTTTATTCAAAAATGGTTGTTCCTGTAAAGCTAAATACAGAGATTATCGGTGTGTTCGGTATTCAAAGTAAGTCCCCAAATGCATTTTCCGAGAAAAATCTAGCGCTTTTGAAAGTATTTGCTTCCTTGATTGGCGATTCTTTTAGTTCAATTAAGAAAGATACGGAAATAAAACGACAAATCTATGAAAATGAAAAACTTTCTATTTTAATTCGAAATACGACAAATAATGTCATTTATGCTGATAAAGAGGGTAGAATCACATGGGTAAATAAGCGTTTTGAAGAAAGTACGGGTTTTCTATTGGATGATATCATAGGACAAAAGCCTGGTAGTTTTATGCGTGGAGAAGCTACTGAAGTTGAAAAAACAAACGAATTAAGAACGGCGATTCAGCAAAGAAAAAAATGCCAACTTACCATTACAAATTATAAGAAAAACGGTGAATTATTTAAAGTTGACATTCAATTAATTCCTATCTTTCATTCAAGTGGCGAATTTTATCAGTTCGTTTCGATTCAAGAGGATATTACTCGATTAGAAGTTCAGAAGACAGAAATTGAGCGCAATCAAAAGGAGATTCAAGGCAATCTCTTAAAAATTGCTATAAAAGAAAATTTGTATAGCAGTCTTGTGCAAACAACACATGATTTAATTTCTACAATTGATAAAAATGGGATTATTACGTTTGTAAATAATTCATGGGTGAGTAAAATGGAATATTTGCCATCGGAGGTAATTGGAACACTCTTATTCAATTATATTCATCCAGATTCTCAAGAGCATTGTATTTCATTTTTTAATAAGTTAACAACACAAAACATAAATTCAACTTTTGTTGCCTATAGTTTGATCAACAGAGATGGAATCAAAATTGACATAGAAGGAACGCTTATTTGCGAGCATGAAAACAATGAATTAGTGAAAGTCAATTCATTTTTTAAAGATGTAACTGAAGTCAATAAAATCAAGGAGGAAAATGATCGGAAAGAGGAAGAAAAAAAGATTTTTGCAGTAACATTAACAGAAATTTCTTTAATTAATTTCTTAGAATATGATTCTTTTAAGTCTGTTTTAGAGCATATTAGTTCAAAAGCAAGCATTTGTCTCTCTTCTTCATTTGTTTTTATTAGTCGTTATTCTGGTAAGAGTATTCTCAGTGAAAATTGTTACAATGCAAAAACGGATGAACATTTTATAGGAAGAGAAGTGTTCGAAAATGAGTACCCTTTGTATTTCGAAGGTCTAAAAAAACTATTATATATTTCATCAAATGATAGTCATGAATATCTTTACATTAAAGATTTTACTGCTGACTTTTTAGAACCATTGGGAATCAAATCTACGTTAAATATCCCTATAAAAATAAATAATAAACTGTGGGGTGTACTTTGCTTTGCTAATCTATATTTGAAAAATGATTGGACCACTGAAGAAATTTCATTTGCAAAAGCAATTGGTGATTGTATAAGTAACATTTCATCTTCTTTTAAAATCCGGGAGTCGAGTGCAAAATTAGAACGTGTATTAGGTTCGTTAACTGAAAGCGTTTGGGGAGTACGTTTACCAGACTTTAAAATGGAATACATCAGCGATGCAGCAACACAGCTATATGAACTTCCAATTGAAGAATGGTATAGGAATGTGAATTTATGGTCGGATGTAATTCATCCAGAAGATAAAGAACGGGTTTTAAAGGAATCAGAGGTTTTATTTACAACAGGACAAACTAATTTGGAATATAGAATAATAACGCCTTCCAATAAAATAAAATGGATTTACAGTAAAACAAAAATTATTAAAAATGAAAGTGGAATACCCGTTTTAATGACAGGGATTTCAGGAGATATTACAAGTAGGAAGTTCACGGAACAAAAATTATTGAATTATAAGCAGGCGATTGATGAATCTGCAATTGTAAGTATCACTGACACAAAAGGTATAATTACGTATGTGAATGATAAATTTTGTGAAATATCAAAATATTCAAGAGAAGAATTAATTGGTCAAAATCATAGGATTATCAATTCAGGTTTTCATTCAAAAGACTTTTTTGACAATATGTGGAGCACAATTTCTTCAGGAAATGTATGGAAGGGTGAAATAAAAAATAAAACCAAGGAAGGTGAAGAATATTTTGTAGAATCAACAATTGTCCCTTTTATGAATGAAGGGAAACCTTTTCAATATATCGCAATCCGTTACGAATCGACTGAAAAAGTAAAAAATAAAACCGAAATTGAATCCCAAAAAGTATTTTATGAGAGCATTTTAAATAATATCCCTGAAGATGTTGCTGTATTTGATAAAAATGGCGTTTTTCAATATCTCAATCCTTCCGCAGTGCCAGACCCTGTTCTTCGTAAATGGTTAATTGGCAAAACGAATTATGATTACTGCGATTACAGAGGCATTTCTAAAAGTTTTGCTGATGCAAGAAAATTGGAATATGAAGAGCATTTCAAAGTAGAAAAAGCGAAAGATTTTATTGAGGAGAAGGTACTTGAAAATGGAGAAATAGAGTATGTGAAAAGACAATTATTTTCTTTTGATTATCTCGACAGTCGTCTCACTGTATCTTACGGGATGAATATTACTGAGATTAAATTAAATGAAAAAAATATTTTTAATTTAAAACATTTTTACGAGCAAATAATAGATAATATCCCTATCGACATTGCTGTTTTTGATGGTAAGCATACGTATGTTTTTGCAAATAAAGAAGCAATTAGGGATGAAAAATTGAGAAAATGGATTGTCGGAAAAGATGATTTTGATTATGCCAAATTGAAGAATTTACCCACTGAATTTGCGCAAAATAGAAGAGACTTTTTTATGAAAATGTTACATAATAATGGGGAATGCTTATTGCTCGAAGAACAAATAAGTGCTGCTGGAGAAAAAAAATACAAAGAAAGAAGATTTTACGCATTGGAGGATAAAAAATTTGTGATTGGCTATGGTGTCGATGTCACTGTATTTAAAGAACAAGAATTATTATTGTCTGTATCATTAGAAGAAAAAGAAGCGCTTTTGGGGGAAGTGCATCATCGAGTAAAGAATAACCTTGCACTAGTGCTGGGCTTAATAGAAATGCAACAAATCAGCATAACTGATGAGTATGTCACTTCTCAGCTTTCAGAAATTAGAAATAGAATCACCACTATGTCTTTAATTCATGAAAAGCTCTATAAGTCATCGAATTTCGCTAAAATTGATTTAAAAGATTATTTAGAAGATTTAGTGAAATTTTTGAGTAATTATTACAAGAAAGGCAAAGAAATAACTTTAAACTTTGATCTCGAACAAATTTTTGTAATTACAGACAAAGCAATACCCGTCGCACTAATCGTAAATGAATTGATTACCAATTCGTTTAAATATGCGTTTGAGCCGAAAAAAGACGGTATAATTTCCATCAAGTTGAAAGAAATAGATGGCGAAATTCATTTAATTGTTTCAGATAATGGACCTGGCCTTCCTGATAACTTTAATTTATTAAAGTCGGACTCTCTTGGTTACAAATTATTAAATATATTTGTAAGGCAAATTAAGGGGTCCCATGAATATGAAAACAATCAAGGTTTATCAATAAAAATAAAATTCAAAAATGACTAAGACAGTTTTAATCGTTGAAGACAATGCGCTTATTTCACATCTGATGCAGAGATATATTAGTAATAGTGATTGCTGTGAAGTAATAGGGTGTGTTGATAATGGTGAAGACGCTATTGAGATAGCTAAAAACCTTCATCCAGATTTCATCTTAATGGACATAAGAATTGAAGGTGAAAAAGATGGTATAGAAACAGCGACGATCATAAATAATGATATTCCGATCATTTATGCGTCTGGTAATTCAGATGAAAAGACCGTTGAGCGCGCGAAGAAAACGAATATGCTGGCTTTTCTTGTGAAACCTATCCTTGAGAGTGAACTGCATCATATAATATGCGGTAAATAAAAAAGAAGCAAATATGCCCTATCTAGATAAAAAATGAAAAAGAAAATTGTTATTGTCGAAGATAATTTAATAATTCAAGAGTTGCACAAACATTATGTGCTCAACTTAGGGCATGAAGTGGTGGCCTGTTTCGAAAATGGGCAAGATGTGATTGATTTTTTCAAAGAAAATACAGCGGACTTGATTCTAATGGACATTAGGTTAGGTGATGATATTGATGGTGTTAAGGCTTCGCAAGAAATAAGTGAAATGATCCCCGTTCCTACCGTGTTTGTGTCAGCAAATTCTGATGACAGTACCTACAAGAGAGCTATTTCTTCGAATATGAAGGGTTTTTTATCAAAACCAATTTCAGCAAGTGAATTGGAAGAGGTCTTGGAAGATTTATCAAATCTAAACGACTCCATTTTATATGCAGAGCGTATTCAAAAATCTTTTTTTCCTCAAAGCGCAGAAATAACAGCTTGTTTTGGTGATAATATGTATGTAAACCGACCAAAAGATGTAATCAGCGGTGACTTTTGTTTTTTTCAACACACAAAAGAAAACGTTGTTGCGTTAGTTGGTGATTGCACTGGACATGGTGTTCCAGGAGCATTGTTGTCTATTCTTTGTGCCCAATTAGCAAGTAGTTCATTTGCAGAATCGAGTGAAATTAATAGTATTGTTGAAAGTTTTAAAAATAAATTGCAAAATATTTTAGCACGTGGTAACAGCGAATACCAAATGCAAGATTCCTTAGATTATATCATTTTTAAAATAAACAAAAAAAAATCGGTCATTGAAATTACGGGATTAAATAGATCTTTTATTTATTTTGATTCACAAAAAGGTGATCATATTGTTATACAGATTTCTGATAAAGAAAAAATTGATAAACAAGGAAAATTAAAGAAGTACACAAAGAATTTCACCGTGAAGTATAACAAAAATGATTTATTCTACTTTTTTTCAGATGGTATTTCCGACCAGTTTGGAGGTGAAAATGATAAAAAGCTAACCTTAAATAAATTCGTTGATTTTTTAGACAGCATAGTTGAAGTGCAAGAATTAAATGAAAAACAACTTCTATTTAATCTGTTCCTTCGAAAATGGCAAGGGAATAAAAAACAAACAGATGATATGATTTTATTAGCTATTTGTCCGGCTAATTTAAAAGATAAAATTTCAGCATGATAATTTGGTGAACATCCCTTTTTTTATTTCGTAGTCTCAACACCGTGTTTTTAAATTCAACATCAACATTTTTACTTCGCTTAATCTAATTTTTTAATTTAGAAATTCTAACTTTACAAAAAAATAAATAGAATGAGTACATACGATATTACAATTATTGGATCTGGACCTGGTGGATATGTGGCGGCGATTCGTTGTGCACAATTAGGATTAAAAACGGCTATCATTGAAAAATATGACACTTTGGGCGGAACTTGTTTGAATGTGGGTTGTATTCCTTCGAAAGCTCTATTGGATTCATCTGAACATTTTCACAATGCGAAACATAATTTTGCAGAACATGGAATTGAAGTGAGTGGGCTGAAAGCAAATTTAGAGCAAATGATTGCCAGAAAAGCGGATGTTATTGCACAAACGTGCAATGGGATTAAGTTTTTAATGGATAAAAATAAAATTGATGTCTTAACAGGTGTAGGTTCTATCGTTGACAAAACTACGGTTAAGGTAACAGATAAAGATGGAAAAGAGTCGTTAATTACGACCAAAAATATGATCTTGGCTACAGGTTCAAAACCGAATTTCTTTCCAGGAATGGAACCAGATAAGAAACGAATTATTACTTCCACAGAAGCCTTAAAATTAAAGGAAATCCCTAAAAAGATGTTGGTTATTGGTGGCGGTGTAATCGGCTTAGAGTTAGGTTCTGTATATGCTCGCCTAGGAACAGAAGTAGAGGTAATCGAATTCGCTGACACTATTATTCCAACCATGGATAGATCCTTAGGAAAAGAGTTGACAAGAGTTCTTAAGAAAGAAGGATTTAAATTTAATTTGCAACATCGCGTTCAAAAGGTTGAGAATCTGGGTAAAAGTGTGAAAGTGACAGCTTTGAATAAAAAAGATGTTGAAGTGACATTTGAAGCAGATATTTGTTTAGTTGCTGTTGGTAGAAAAGCGTATACTGCAGGCTTAGGTCTAGAAAATGTAGGGCTGAGCGTTAATAGCAGAGGTCAAATTGAAGTGAATGATCATTTACAAACGGCTGTACCGAATATTTACGCGATAGGCGATGTAATTCGTGGTGCTATGTTAGCGCACAAAGCGGAAGAAGAAGGTGTTTTTGTAGCAGAAACAATTGTTGGTCAAAAACCGCATATGAATTACAATTTGATACCAGGTGTCGTTTATACTTGGCCAGAAGTTGCTTCAGTAGGTAAAACAGAGGAAGAGTTGGTCGCTGCTGGTGTAGAATTCAAAGTAGGATCTTTTCCTATAAAAGCATTGGGAAGAGCAAGAGCAAGTATGGATACGGCAGGATTAATAAAAATTCTTGCAGATAAAAATACAGATGAGGTGTTAGGCGTTCACATGATCGCAGCGCGTGCAGCTGACTTAATTATGGAAGCAGTTGTTGCTATGGAATACAGAGCCTCAGCTGAAGATATTGCAAGGATTTGTCATCCACACCCAACGTATTCGGAAGGAATCAAAGAAGCCGCGCTAGATGCAACTGAGAGCAGAGCTTTACATGCCTAAGTGAGACAATAACACAATTATAGAAGAAGAAATCTTCAAGAATAATACTTAAAAATATACTTCACAACTGAGGTGTATTTTTTTTGTAAAAAAAGTTGAGCTAAGGTGCTAAATCTTCCATGAAGGTAAAAATATACAGACAGGCATTAATTCATTTTATTTTTATCCTGACTGCTAAAGAGTATTCGAAATGCGGTTATTGTCCTTTTTTATAACTGTTAATACTATAATTTTATATAATTTAGATGAAAATATTTTAATTTCATTAATTGAAATTTGATGAAGACTATTGCGATTTTTTTTTCTCTGTTTATTCTTGATTTTAGTTTTCTTTCTCAAGAAAATCATACATTAAGTGGTTATTTGATGGATGGTAAGACCGGGGAAATTTTAATTGGGGCACAAGTAAGTATACCTGCATTAAAAATAGCCTCGACAACTAATTCATATGGATTTTATTCTCTTACGGTTCCTGGAGCTGTTTATAAAGTTGAGTTTAAATTTATTGGTATGGATCCTGTACTCGAAGAAATAGATTTAAATAAAGACATAGTTTATAATTATGAATTTTCAATGAAAACTTCAGAATTAATAGAGGTGGTTGTTAATGCCAATAAAAAATCGAATATAAACGATACAAAAATTGGACAAATAGAATTAGGTATTGAAACGATTAAAACGCTTCCAGCATTTATGGGGGAGGTTGATGTGTTGAAATCTATTCAGTTACTTCCAGGAGTTTCGTCTGTTAGTGAAGGAGGTCAAGGATTTTATGTGAGAGGCGGCGGTCCAGATCAAAATTTGGTTTTGTTAGATGAAGCAGTAGTATACAATGCTTCCCATCTCTTTGGATTTTTTTCAGTATTTAATGCTGACGCTGTTAAGAGTGTTAATCTCATAAAAGGTGGCATGCCAGCCAATTTTGGAGGTAGAATGTCTTCCGTTCTTGAAGTCAATATGAACGAAGGGAATAGTAAGGAATTTAAGGTGAAAGGCGGATTAGGTTTGATTTCTTCACGATTAACAGTGGAAGGACCAATAAAAAAAGAGAAAGGTTCTTTTATTATTTCAGCGCGCAGAACTTATATTGATGTCCTGATGAATGCTTTTATACCTAAAACTTCTTCATTCGCAGGGACAAGTTATTATTTCTATGATTTAAATTTTAAGGCAAATTATCGTCTAGGACCAAAAGATAAAATTTATTTAAGTGGATATTATGGGAAGGATCTTTTTTCATTTGTCAATAATACGGATGATTTTAAAGTCGATATGCCATGGGGAAATGGAATTTTTGCACTTAGATGGAATCATCTTTTTACTAATAAACTTTTTTTAAATGTTTCAAGTACGATGACTGATTATAACTTTAGTTTTCAGTCTCAACAAAATTCTTTTAATTTTAAATTAAGTTCTGGAATCAGAGATATCGGTGGAAAAATTGATTTTTCTTATTATCCGAATAATAGACACAAGGTAAAATTTGGAACAAATTATGTTTTCCATACTTTCATTCCCACAAGTGTTGCCCTATCAGCTAAAGATGTGGTATTTGATACTGGTACTCCTCAAAAGCTGTTTAGTCATGAATCTGCTTTATATGTGATGGATGAATTTGAAATCAACAGTAGAATTCGCGTAAATGCTGGACTTCGATACAGTATTTATCAGCAAGTTGGTCCTTTTACAAGATACATTAAAGGAAATATTAGTGCTCCTGATTCTAGTGTTAACTATTCAAAAGGAGATTTAATAAAATGGTATGGAGGATTTGAACCAAGATTAACTATTCGCTATTTGTTAAATGAAAAAAGTTCACTAAAGTTAGGTTATTCATTTAATTATCAATATGTTCATTTAACTTCTCTGAGTGCGGTTTCATTGCCTACCGATATTTGGTATCCAACTACCAGCATAGCAAAACCTCAAAATGGCTGGCAACTGACAACAGGTTATTTTAGAAATTTTTTCAATGATAAATTTGAAACTTCTGCGGAGGTTTATTATAAAGGAATGAATAATTTAATTGAATATAAAGAAGGGGTTTTACCTCAAGATAACGTGAAAGATAATACAGATAATATATTAACTTTTGGCAAAGGTTGGAGTTATGGGGCGGAGTTTTTTATTAAACGCACAGTTGGAAAATTAACTGGTTGGATTGGATATACTTGGGCGAAATCTGAGAGAAGGTTTGATAAATTAAATGGTGGAAAAGCATTTCCTGCAAAATATGACAGGCGACATGACCTATCTTTTGTATCAACATATAAGTTAAGTCAAAGATGGTTGTTTAGTGGTGTCTTTATATTTGCGACAGGTAATACTTTAACTCTGCCGACTGCTTGGTATGTTCAAGATCAAAAACTTCTTTTTGATTATGGGGCAAGAAATTCAACGAGAATGGCACCATATCATCGATTAGATATTTCGGCTACTTTATATAGTAAAGAGTACAAAACAAGCATAGATGAAAAGAGTGGAGAAGTGATTAAAATTAAAAAAAAATATAAAAGCAATTGGTCTTTTTCTGTTTATAATGTGTACAATCGAGCTAACCCATATTTCTTATATGTAGACAGTAAAGGTGATTTTTTAGCTGGTGATTTCAAAATATCTGTTAAACAAGTAACATTATTTCCTATCATTCCTAGCGTCACTTGGAATTTTGAATTTTAGAAAAAAATAGTAATTATGAAATTTTTATTCTTAGTTGTATTGAACTTACTTCTTCTTGAAAGCTGCACGAAGGAAGTGAAAATTGATATCCCAGGTTTTGAAGAAAAGTTGGTTGTTGATGGAACAATTTCTGTCGATGAACCACCAATTATTTTACTTTCTACATCTAAAGATATTTATTCAGCGACTAACAAAGATGCATTTTTAGCAGGTTTTGTATCTGGAGCTATTATTACTGTGAGTGATGGAATCAATACAATTCAGTTAGATGAAATTTGTTCAGATGCCTTACCACCTGGCACTGAAAATTTGGCAGCTCAGCTTTTCGGAGTTCCTGTTTCAGAATTGACTAAAAACCATTTATGCGCTTATACTAGTTTTAATACTGCTATTTGGGGTGTTGTGGGAAAAACGTATACCCTTTCGATTAGTGTCAATGGAAAAACTTACACGTCTTCTACAAAAATTGAACAGCCAACTCATCTTGATAAAACGTTTTGGGTACCTGATCTCACGTATTCAGATTATGGGTTTTCTTGGGCTAGACTTTCAGATAAAATAGGACAGAATGATCGCTATATGTGGGAAGTGAAAAGGATAAATAAGGGGAGCCAAGGACAACCGAAAGACTTTTTTTTTAGAAAGACCTTTGTGCCAGTGTTTAATGATGTATTTATCGATGGTTTATCTTTTGATTTCTTTTTTGAAAACCCTATGAGTTTTGAGGATTCTATAGAAAGTAAGTATCAAGGGTTTTACAAAGTTGGGGATACCGTTGTCATTAAATTTTCAAAAATGGATCAACCTGTTTATAATTATTTCGAAAAGAAATATGCTCAGATTACTACTGCAGGTAATCCTTTTGCAACTCCTACAAATATCCCATCTAATATTATTGGAGGTGCACTAGGCGTTTGGGCAGGGTTTTCACCTTCTTATGATACGTTGGTCTGTAAACCATAATAGACCATAGGTTTTTAGACATTTGATCGCTTTGCATTTAGACCGATGTATTGTGAGGAAATAAATATTTACATTAAATACAGAAATATAAACTTTTTCCTCATCACGATACACATCAGTCTAATGTATAGTATCTAAAAATCTAATTTCTAAATAATTACTCAGAAAATTCAGCTAATTCTAACCAGCGATCTGCTTTGTATTCCAATTCTTTTATAACGTCTGTCAAACGATTTCCGGCATTCAGTAATTCCGCGTTGGAAAGCGAAGAATTTGATAATTTTTCCGTTAATGCAGCTTTTTCAAGTTCCAAATTCTCGATATCTTTTTCCATGTTTTTGAATTCGACTTTTTCCTTGAAATTTAACTTTCTCTTTTCAGCTTCTTTTTCTTTAACAGCAGCGATTATAGGTTCAATCACCTTTTTGTCATTTGTACCTTTTCGCTCATCTTTTAAAAGTTGGGCTATATTTTGGCGATACACTGTATAATTTCCAAAAATATCTTTGATTTCACCTTCGCCATCAAATACAAACAAATGGTCCACCATTTTATCCATGAAATAACGGTCATGAGAAACAACAATCAAACATCCTTGGAAGCTCCGCAAGTAGTCTTCCAACACACTCATAACGAATATGTCTAAGTCATTTGTTGGCTCATCTAAAATTAAGAAATTTGGGTTTTTCATTAAAATGGTCATCAATTTTAGACGACGTTTTTCACCACCACTTAATTTATAGACGTAATTATGGTGCATGGATCTTGGAAATAAAAATTTCTCTAGAAAACTTGCGGCACTCATTGTTTTCCCTTTTTCAAGCGGAATAAATTCAGCAATATCTCGAATTACATCAATGACCTTTTTCTCTTCATCTACTTTTATTAGTTCTTGATTAAAGTAACCAAAAACAATCGTATCTCCCACAGAAACTGTTCCTTTATCTAAAGTTTCGAATCCTTGCACCATGTTTAGGAAAGTCGATTTCCCTGTTCCATTGTTTCCGACAATCCCAAGGCGTTCTTGACGTTTGAAAACATACGAAAAGTCATTAATTATTTTTTTCTCTCCGAATGCTTTGTTCATTTTATGAATCTCAACTATTTTAGATCCTAGCCGCTCCATTTTGATTGGAATTTCTAATTCATCTTCATCAATACGTTGAGAGGCAACAGCTTTTAAATCTTGAAAAGAATCGACACGCGCTTTTTGTTTGGTGCCACGTGCTTTTGGTTGACGTCTAATCCAATCCAATTCTTTGCGCATCGTATTTCGCGCTTTGTCAATTGTTGAGCCTAACTGTTCTTGTCTTTCTGCTTTTTTCTCCAAATAATAGGAAAAATTCCCTTTGTACTTATAAATCGTTTGATCTTCCATTTCTAGAATCGTATCGCATACAACTTCGAGGAAATAGCGGTCATGAGTAACCATTAAAATAGTTGATTTTGATTTTGAAAGGTATTCTTCTAACCACTCAATCATATCCAAATCTAAATGATTGGTAGGCTCATCGAGGATTAAAAAGTCAGGTTCTCCAATTAAAACTTTTGCGAGCGCCACTCTCTTTTTTTGTCCACCGGAAAGGCTTGAAATCATTTGAGTTGTATCTTCTAATTTTAAAACGGCTAGAATCTGATGAACTTTATTCTCAGTATCCCAAGCGTTTAACTCAGTAATAGCCTCAAAAGAATCACCAATTAATTTCTCGTCACCTGAAATCATGGCCAAATTATACGCTTTTACAGCTTGTAGTTCTGGTAAATCATGTGAAAAAACCTCTTCCATGATGGTATGCGTTTCATCTAAGTTTTCCGTTTGTTCCATGAACGCGACACGAATGCCATTTCTGAAAACTATTCTTCCATCATCTACTTGTTCTAAACCAATAAGACAGCGTAGAAGAGTCGTTTTTCCACTCCCGTTTTTTGCAACAATCGCTACTTTTTGA
>CAMDAO010000032.1 GCA_945888595.1 Chryseobacterium gleum
GCTAATCCAAAACATTTTCTTTTGTTGTAAGAAACAACCTCTCCAGTAGGAATTACAAAAACGCCGCGATTGTAATATAATCCATTTTCCTCAATGATTAAAGAGGTATAAATAGCAACTTTTTTTTCTTTCGCAATTAATTTTAGCCAGTCCAAACCGATAGAATTGTTCATTTTCTCCGCTAATTCAGCTGCATTCATCGAAAATCCAGTGTGAAACATTTCGGGTAGCACGACAACGTCAGTGTTTGAACAATTTTGTAAAAGTTGACTGTAGTGTGCAAGGTTCGCCTGCTTATCTTCCCAAATTTGATTGGCCTGGACCAATGTTACTTTTAAATCTTGCATAATCGTTCAGCAGCTTTCGTAAGTGTTTCAGTATCTTTGGCATAACAAAATCGAATTAATTTATCATCTCGACCATTTGCGTTAAAAACAGACATTGGAATTGTTGCAACCCCATGTTCTACCACTAATCGTTTGGTAAAATCGACATCATTTTCTTCTGAAATGGAAGCATACGAAGCGACTTGAAAATAAGATCCTTCACTTGGCAACAATTTGAAACGGCTATCTTTCAGTAACGTTTTAAATAAATCGCGTTTTTTTTGGTAAAAAGAACCTAACTCGTTTACATTTACTTTATCTAAATAATTGGATAGAGCAACTTGAGCCACACTATTTACTGAAAACACTAAAAATTGGTGTACTTTTTTTATTTCAATCATCAAGTTTTCTGGAGCAACAACATAACCGATTTTCCAACCAGTAATATGAAAAGTTTTCCCAAATGATGAAATAATAATTGTTTTCTCTCTTAATTTTTTTCGTGTATTTGCGGAAATATGTTTTTCTTCAAAAGTTATATATTCATATACTTCATCAGACATTAGCAGCGTTTTAGGATACTTTTCTAAAATCTCTTCTAATTTTTCTATATCAGAAGAGTGCAGTATTCTACCAGATGGATTATGAGGATTATTGATGATAATCATCGCCGTTTTATCAGAAAAAGCAGCTTCAATGTTCTCCCAATTTGGAGTGAAGTCAGTATTTAATGCAATTCGTATAGGTGTTCCTCCCGATAAAATTACAGCAGGTCCATAACAATCATAACTAGGATCTAAGATTATAACTTCTTGCCCATGTGACACAAAAGCTTGTATGGCAGTAAAAATTCCTTGGGTTGCTCCAGCTGTTACTAAAATTTCTGTTTGAGAATCAACATTTCTGCCGTAAGATGCATGAATGGTTTGACCAATTTTTTCAAGCAAAGGAGTAAAACCTCCCATGGGTAAATATTGGTGAATGGAATCAGAAGAAATTTCTTTAAGAATATTTGTCAAGACTGGATCAACAGGAAAATTTGGGAAACCTTGCGAAAGATTGATTGCCCCATGTTTTGCTGCTAATTGTGACATTACCGTAAATATGGTTGTTCCTACGTTTGGAAGGTTAGACATTTTTATTGTTTATTTTCATCAAATATAAGAAGTTTTTGAATGGCAGGCAATACCCATTAAGCAGCCGTTATTATATTAAAATCAATGAATTGTAGATTGTACATTTTTGTTTTTGACGACACTCTTGATTAAAAACGGAAGAGAAGACACAATCCAAAGTATAAAATCTTATATTTGACAAATCAGTTAAATACTGGTGAAATATTGCGCACACAGATATCTTGGGATAACCATTAAAACAAATATAGTATGAAGACAATTATTTTTTTTGCAACATTTTTAATTCTTTTTTCATGTAGTTCAAAAGACCAACAATTTTGTGATTGCCTGAAAACAGGAAAAGAATTGAATGATTTTTCTTCTAGCTTATTAAGGAAGGGAATTACACCAAAATTGCAAAAAGAAATGCAAAAGTTGAGAGCTACCAAAGCGTCAGCTTGCAAAGATTATCAAACCATGAGTGGTGAAAAAATGATGAAATTGAAAGCCGAGTGTGAATGATTGTTTTTTAAATCGTTTCGTCCAAAGCCTCACAGAAAGCAGTTGCAGCTTCGGTTAAAATTTCTTTTGTATGCGCTTGAGAAATAAAACCAACTTCATAACCACTTGGCCCTAAATAAATACCTCTTTCTAATAAAGCCATAAATATTTTTCTAAATCCTGTCATATTAGGGTTAATTTCGCCCGCTTTTCGGATGTGTTTACTACCATCAAAAGATAACCAAAAGATAGATCCGATGGTTACTAATTCAAAATTATACCCTTTTGCTTTTGCATGGTTATTAACCAAATTCACGAAATATTCCGTTCTCTCTTTTTGGTCTTCGTAAAATCCTGGTTTTGCTAATTCGGTTAACGAAGCAATTCCCGCGGCCATTGCAACTGGATTCCCAGAAAGTGTTCCTGCTTGATATACTGGGCCATCAGGAGAAATACTCGCCATAATATGACTTTTTGCACCATATGCTCCTACTGGTAAACCACCTCCAATAATTTTCCCATATGTCACAATATCTGGCGTAATATCATATAATTCTGCAGCTCCAGAAAATGCAACTCGAAATCCAGAAATAACTTCATCGAAGAAAAGTAGGATGTTATTTTCAGAACATAATTTTCGTAATTCTTTTAAGAACGTTAATTCTTGCAAAAGTAAACCATTGTTTGCCGGAATTGGCTCAATAATAGCACAGGCAATTTCATCTTTGTACTCCGCAATACACTGACGTAATGCATCGATATCATTTAATTCAACAACCAACGTTTCATTAATATAGCTTTCTGGAATCCCTTCACTTGTGGATGAGGTTCCGAAAGTAACTAAACCACTTCCTGCTTTTACAAGCATTGAGTCGACGTGTCCGTGATAACATCCTTCAAATTTAAGAACTTTGTTTTTCTTTGTATATCCGCGCGCTAATCGAATTCCAGACATCACAGCTTCGGTTCCTGAACTTACAAATCGTATTTTGTCTATGAAGGGATTTCGAGAAAGAATCAAGTCAGCTAATTCATTTTCCATGCGTGTTGGTGCACCAAAACTTGAACCATTTTGTAATGTTGAAACTATTTTATCATACACTTTCGGATGGTTATGTCCCAAAATTAGAGGTCCCCAAGAACAACAAAAATCAATAAATTTATTGTCATCTTCATCCCAGATAAAACAGCCATCCCCTTTTTTCATAAATAATGGCGCTCCATCAACAGACTTAAAAGCTCTCACAGGAGAGTTAACCCCACCTGGAAAATATGTTTTTGCTTTTTCAAATAAGGATTCTGACACGTTCCGTTTTAATGTATGCTTTGTTGCCATTGTTATGATTTTTTTTACAGTGCAAAGGTACTATTAAAACTTTTTTCAAAGGAATAAAGCAGGATTATTTTATCTTGAAATTTCGTGAACCATAGTGTCAAAAATTGTTATTAAATTTACCTCACTATGAATGCATCAATTCCAGCACTCCAAACGGGAGATTTAATTTATATTACGGCACCAGCAAAATCTATTGAAGCTGCATGTGTAGAATTTGCTAAAAATTTCTTCGAAAAGGAAGGGTTTCGAGTCTTAGTGAGTGAACATTGTCTAGGAGAATATCATTATTTTTCTGGAACAGATGGAGAAAGAGCCGCTGACTTTCAAAAGGGGATAGATAATCCCGAAGTAAAAGCAATTGTATGTGCACGCGGCGGATACGGATGCATTCGGATAGTCGACACGTTGGAATGGGCAGGTATGTTGCGAGACCCCAAATTTATTATTGGTTTTAGCGATGTGACTGTTTTTCATCAGAAAATGCAACGTTTTGGTGTAGAAAGTATACATGCAACTATGCCTTTGAATTTTTCTTCAAACTCTGAAGAATCTTTTTCTACCTTATTATCTGCGATGACGAAGCAGCCATATAGCATAGAGGTTTCTGATTCTAAATGGAATAAACAAGGTACAGCAAGAGGAAAACTCGTTGGAGGAAATCTTTCTATTTTGTATAGTTTGTTAGGCACAGATGATCAGATTGACTATACCGATACAGTATTATTTATTGAAGATTTGTCAGAACAATTATACCATTTAGATCGAATATTTTTTGCGTTTCAAAAGGCAGGAATTTTAGAGAGAATTAGCGGATTAATCATTGGTGGAATGACCGACATGAAAGATACGGCTGTTCCATTTGGTAAATCATACGAAGAAATTATTTTGGAGCATTTGCAATTTCGTAAAATCCCCATACTTTTTGGTTTTCCAGCAGGCCATATTGATGATAATCGAGCATTAGTTTTTGGTAGAGAAGTAGAATTGACAGTTGATTCGTCAGGAGGAAAATTAACTTTTGGTTAAAGCTGTTCCTTTTTCATTCGTTTATCTCCAAATGTTGAGAAGATTAAAAGAAATTTGTTTTCATTCGATTGCCAAATCAACAGGGTTTATAAGACAATAATTTTTTTCACTGTCACTATTCCGTTTTTTTCTACAATCGCTTGTAAAACACCTGAAGGTAAATTATCAAGCATCAATGTATTTGAATTATCGAACACCCATTTTCCAATATAAATACCGGAGGAACTGTATACCGTGCAAGAAGCACCTTCTTCTCCTTGAATCCTGCAATTATCAGCAACAGGATTGGGATAGATAAGAACTTCCATTTCCTGTAAATGAGGAAGTAAAGATTTGTTTTCTGATGAGTTAGATTTTATTTCTTGTTGACTAAAAGTTAGTGTCGAGAAGAAAAGACAGGTGAAAAATAAGGGCGTTTTCATAATTTATATTTTGGAGAGATTTATAACTACAACAACGAAGAAAAGTAAACTATATTACATTCTATAATTTAATTTTTCCCGCCTATTTTACTGATTTTCATACAGTTTTTGCACATTTATGTGAAAGAAGCAAAATTCCCTTAATTATATTGAATCTAAATAATGAAAAAAGCGTTATTTATGATTTCTAACTGTTAAATTTGTGTACATTTTTTACAAAAAACACACAATTTATGAGTAAGTCAGTTTTATTAAAATCCTCCATTGCCAAAAAATATTGGATGGCATTTACGGGATTATTCCTATGCCTCTTCTTGGTTGGACATCTTCTAGGAAACTTGCAATTGTTCGCTGGAGGTGAAGAAGGAAGAAGAGCATTCAATGAGTATGCGTATTTCATGCAACATAATCCGCTAATAAAAGTAATGTCATATGTTACTTATTTATCCATTTTATTTCATGCAATTGATGGAATTCTTTTAGCTTTTCAAAATAAAAAAGCGCGACCTATTCAATATGCAATGGAGAATGCAGCTTCTAATTCTTCATCAGCTTCAAGAAAAATGGCGATTTTAGGAAGTATTATTTTAATCTTCATTGCTACGCACATGGTAAACTTTTGGGCCAAAATGCACTTTGGAGGTTTACAGTTGCACACAGTAACCAAAACGATGGAAGATCAGAATGTAGGTCAAGATCCAACGACAGGTCAACCAATTCAGAAAGATATTGTTGTAGAGTACGTCCTCACCACAAAGGGAGATTATCAACAATTTTCATATGTCCATCCCTTTACAGGAAAAAAAGAAGTGGCATTGGACATTAAAGATGAAACAAACTTATACGATAAAACCACAAAATTAAAAGTGGCGGAAGGGTATAAAGATTTGCATACAGCAGTGATGACCTTCTTTGGAAAAGATGCCCAAGGACAAAAGAAAAATGAATATGCGTTAATTGCAATTTTATTTTACACATTATCTATGGCTGTTTTATCTTTCCATTTATTGCACGGTTTTGCCGCTGCATTTCAAACATTAGGTTTGCGTCACCCACGTTATACGCCAATAATTAAAATATTCGGAACAATTTTCGCTATTGTGGTTCCTGCCTTATTTGCGCTTATACCACTATATATTTTCATTTCATAAGTAAATAGATTTTAAACATTTATACTATGTCAGTTTTAGATTCAAAAATACCTTCTGGAGCACTGAGCACAAAATGGTCTTCTTATAAAGATCATATTCGTTTAGTAAATCCAGCAAATAAAAGAAATATAGATATTATCGTTGTAGGTACAGGTTTAGCTGGAGGTTCTGCTTCCGCTTCTTTGGCTGAATTAGGGTACAACGTTCATTCTTTCTGTTTTCAAGATTCTCCTCGTCGCGCGCATTCTATAGCAGCACAAGGAGGTATCAATGCGGCAAAAAACTACCAAGGAGACGGTGATTCAGTTTTCCGGTTGTTCTATGACACTATTAAAGGGGGTGATTACAGAGCTCGTGAAGGAAATGTTTACCGTTTGGCGGAAGTTTCAGCTTCAATTATTGACCAATGTGTAGCGCAAGGCGTTCCTTTTGCTCGTGAATATGGAGGACTTTTAGATAATCGTTCATTTGGAGGGTCTCAAGTTTCTCGTACATTTTACGCAAAAGGTCAAACCGGACAACAATTATTGTTAGGAGCTTATTCGGCTATGTCTCGTCAGATTGGTAAAGGAAAAATTAAAATGCACACCCGTCACGAAATGCTAGATTTAGTAATCGTTGATGGCAAAGCAAGAGGAATTATAGCACGTAACTTGGTTACTGGTAAATTAGAGCGTTTCTCTGCACACGCTGTGGTTATAGCTTCTGGTGGTTACGGAAATGTTTTTTACTTATCGACAAATGCGATGGGTTCTAACGTGAGTGCTGCATGGAAAATTCATAAAAAAGGAGCTTTCTTTGCTAATCCTTGTTATACACAGATTCACCCAACGTGTATTCCTGTTTCTGGAGATCATCAGTCAAAATTAACTTTGATGTCAGAATCATTAAGAAATGATGGACGTATTTGGGTTCCTAAAAATTTAGAGGATTCAAAAGCGATTCGTGAAGGAAGGATGAAGCCAACAGACATCAAAGATGAGGACAAAGATTTTTTCTTAGAACGTCGTTACCCTGCTTTTGGAAACTTAGTTCCTCGTGATGTTGCTTCACGTGCTGCAAAAGAAAGATGTGATGCTGGATATGGCGTTAATGCTACTGGCGAAGCGGTTTATTTGGATTTCGCATCTGCAATTGAACGTTATGGGCGTGAAAAAGCAAAAATAGCACACAATGAAAATGCTTCAATAGAAGAAATTATGGAACTAGGAACCCAAGTTGTGAAAGCAAAATATGGTAACTTATTCCAAATGTATTATAAAATCGTAGATCAAGATCCTTATAAAACTCCGATGATGATTTATCCAGCTGTGCATTACACAATGGGTGGAATTTGGGTAGATTACAACTTGATGACAACAATTACTGGATGTTATGCAACGGGTGAAGCAAATTTTTCTGATCACGGAGCGAATCGTTTAGGAGCTTCTGCTTTAATGCAAGGATTAGCCGATGGTTATTTCGTATTGCCTTATACAATTGCCGATTATTTAGCGGACGAAATTAGAACAGGTAAAATTTCAACTGAATTGCCTGAATTTATTCAAGCTGAAGCAGATGTAAAAGCAGGAATTGATCGTTTAATGAATATCAAAGGAACGAAATCAGTGGATCATTTCCATAAACGTTTAGGGAAAATCATCTGGGATAAAGTTGGAATGTCACGCGATGAGGAAGGTTTAAAATGGGCAATCAACGAAGTTCAAAAACTACGTGAAGAATTCTATAATGATCTTCGTATTCCTGGAACTGTTGATTCTTTCAATCCAGAATTAGATAAAGCGAATAGAGTTTGCGACTTTTTAGAATTAGGAGAGTTAATGGCTGTAGATGCTTTAAATAGAACTGAATCATGTGGTGGTCACTTCCGTGAAGAATCTCAAACTGAAGAAGGAGAAGCAAAACGAAACGATAAAGATTTCGCTTACGTAGCTGCATGGGAATACACAGGAAAACCAGCTGAAGCAATCTTACACAAAGAACAATTAGTGTTTGAGGAGATTAAGTTGGTAGAGAGAAATTATAAGTGAAATTAGGGCATTGGTTTTAGGTCTTTATTCTCTTGTGGAATTAGGGCACAGGACTCGCTGGAAAAATTAAATTAGAATAAAAGCAATATAATGGATTCGTATAGAGAGTTAAATGTTTGGAAAAAGAGTATGGCATTATCTGTTGATGTATATACTTTGACTGCATCATTTCCTTCTAATGAACAATTTGGAATTACTTCGCAATTAAGAAGATCAACTACATCTGTTCCATTGAACATTGCTGAAGGTTGGGGAAGAGGAATAGGAAAAAGTTATATTCAATTTTTGAAAATAGCAAGAGGATCACTTTATGAAGTTGAAACAATTGTTTTGCTTTGTAATGAACTTAACTATATTCTTAAAATAAATTGTGAAGAGGTTTTAGAAAGAACAACTGAAATTGCTAAGATGATAAATTCATTAATAAAGTCAATAGAATTAAAATTAAAATAATTGTCCAGGTTTAGAGCGGTTATCCCCATGACCAAAGCCCTAAGCCCCATGACCTAAAAAAAGAAATATGAAATTAACATTAAAAATCTGGAGACAAAATAGTGCAACTGACAAAGGTCAAATGGTAACTTATCCTATTGATGGGATTGAGGGAGATATGTCATTTTTAGAAATGATGGACGTTTTGAATGAAGAATTAATCGTGAAAGGAGAAGATCCCGTTGCGTTTGATCACGATTGCCGCGAAGGAATTTGCGGAATGTGTTCTTTGTTTATTAATGGAGAGGCGCATGGACCCGACAGAGCTGTTACAACGTGTCAGTTACATATGCGTAAATTCAATGACGGAGATACGATCTATATCGAACCTTGGAGAGCAAAAGCTTTTCCTGTTATAAAAGATTTAGTAGTAAATCGTGGGGCTTTTGACCGTATCATGGCTTCAGGAGGATTTGTTTCTGTGAACACTTCAGGAAATACAGTAGATGCCAATGCAATTCCAATTTCTAAAATTGATGCGGACAAAGCGTTCGAGGCTGCTACTTGTATTGGTTGTGGAGCATGTGTTGCTTCTTGTGTTAATGCTTCTGCTATGCTTTTCGTTTCTGCAAAAGTGTCTCAATTGGCATTATTACCTCAAGGTAAGGTGGAAGCAAAAGAACGTGTTTTAAACATGGTTAAAACAATGGATGAAGAAGGATTTGGAAATTGCACAAACACTGGAGCTTGCGCTGTTGAATGTCCAAAAGAAATTTCTTTGGATAATATTGCAAGAATGAATAGAGAATACTTTAAAGGAATGATTTCTGCTGAATAGTTTTATATGATTTTTATTAAGTTGAGCCTAGGGATTTTTCTCTAGGCTTTTTTGTGCACTATTTTTGGCTTCAGTTATCTTATATATTTGAATTAATCAGTGGTAAAGTGGAAGTATCAAAGAAGAACAAAAAAATAATCCCGATTATGTTTGTAAATTGATTTATCTGGGAAAATCTAAAATTTCTATTTTTAAAAAGATTTTTCAACTATAGTCTATTTCTTATTTTTATATTTGCTTTTTTTTAATTTTAAAATACATCTAAAATGTTTCCAAAAGTTATTTTTTTAAGTGCCATTTTTTTAAATTCTTCCAATTTATTATTTGCTCAAACAGATAAGCCGAAAGATTATTTTGTTACAAAAACTGACACGGTATTTTGTACGGAATTAACTTATAATACAACTGCACAAGGATATTTAAAGAACTTTAAATATACAGATCTTACTGGTAAACCAGTTGAAATGAAAAAAAATGTACCTGATGTTCAGACATTTTATCATCATGGACAAACGGATGACAAAATTCCTCTAAAGGCTGATAAGCCAGATAGTTATATTCGTTATACTTGTAGAATTGTTGATGGACCATTAAAAGTTTACCTTGCTCATCAAACAGTTTCTAGTAGTGGTAGCTCAGCAGGTACTTACAGGTTTTTTCTTAAACTACCTGATGGGACTTTTTATAAAATAAATAATAAAAAGAACTTAAAGAATTTTATTAAGCCTTATTTATTGAAGTGTCCTGCTTTTGCAAGTAATTACAAAGGTGATTTCAGTACGAGAGAAAAACCGTTTATGGAAACTATTAAATTATACAATTCTTTGTGCAAATAGGACAAATCCGTTATTGAAACGGTTCTTTAAAAGCAAATTCTACTTTCAAAAATTGAAATTAAAAACCAGATATCAATTTTCTTTTAATCTGGTTTATCCTATAAAAAAACCCTTGTAAAATATTAAATTACAAGGGTTTGCGTTTTTCCGATTCCGTTCTAGACTCACATTATTTAGATAATTATTTAATAAAGCCCTTCAGCGCCTTGTTCTCAATATAGTTTATAAACGTTTCTGGCTTGCCATTTGAATTAAAAAAATAGACGCCTTTTAGAAGTATTTTTAAATCATCAAATTTTATCCAACATACTTCACTTTCAAAACCTGGATCACCAAAAGGATTTTTATCACAGGGGCAATTGCTGCGACATATCGTTTAATTTCTTTTCCTTTTTTATTATACTGTACATTAATCCTTATTTTATATTTCACCAAGTGCGAGTCACTATACCATATGTAATCTCGGGCTGGATAAACATATACATTCATACCATCATCCAAAACAATCATACTATCTTCACCCCATGAATTAGCAAGGGGTGTTGTTTTCTCTTCACCGTAATAACCCAATATTGGTTTAAGTGTATTATTTGAGATTGAATCGCTGAAATAAGATCCCTGACTTAATGGAAATCTTAATTCTCCTTCATCAAGAGTCATATAATGGTTTGGATCATAGGCAGAATATAATTTTAATTCCCCACTCATAATATACGGGTGTATAACTGTCCATAAATTTTCATATCTACCCCTAAAACGATTGTTGTACTCCTTTTCACTTTGTTCTCCAGCCCAACCCCAAGATGCCCAAGGCTTTGAATACGGTCTAAATAAAACCGAATCTGCCGATGAAGCGTTCAACTCCAAAATAATCTTTTTACTTAAGGAAATTTTACTTTCCTCTTGACTAATAACATTTAAACAAATTGAACAAATAATAAGGAGGGATAAACTTAAACTTTTCATGCTAGGTTTTTTTGGTAAATATAGATGTTTTTTTTAATCTTTTTTTTAACAATTGTTATTTGAACTTAAGGTATAAGCAATAGCTAAAACCCAATTTTCTTTCGTTCTATTTGTTGTTTTGCGAGAGTGTCTTTTTTCATCAAATAATTTATCGCTTCGAAAACATCATCAAACTGCTTGTTATATTGTGTTTCTAGTTGTTTTAATTGCTGAGACAAATCTAAATTAGATATTGCGTATTTTCTCATAAAAACAAAAACTCTCATAATTGAAATATTTACTTCAATCGCTTTGTCCGACCTAAGTATTCCGCTTAACATAGCTAATCCTTGTTCTGTAAAAGCATAAGGTAAATATCTAGCGCCACCACTTCCTTTTGAGGTGCTAAAATTGCACCTCAAAACATTCCATTCTTCTTTAGAAATCTCAAACATAAAATCAGGTGGAAATCTTTTAAGATTACTTTTCACTGACCTTTTAAGGTATTTTGTTTCAACTTCATATAATTCCGCCAAATCATAATCCAACATTACTCGTTGACCTCTGATTTCATATATTTTTTGTTGTAAAATTTCAATTTCCATAAATTGATTTAGGGGATTAATAATGTATACTTCTCTTAAAGATACAAAATAATATGAAAATTAGAAAGGGGTTTTAGAATTTTTTAGCTTCACTCAAACAAAGAAGTGAACTCAAATTTATTTCCATCAAATAATCCTTTGTCACTCAATTTTAATTCTGGAATGACGAGTAATGCTAAAAAAGAAAGTGTCATATAGGGTGCTTGTAAAGTACTTCCCCATTTTTTACTAAGTTGATCGAGGATCTCGTATTTTTCAGCAATTTTATAGCCATCTTCCTTACTCATTAATCCTGCAACTGGCAAAGAAAGGATGTTTTGAATTTCGCCATTTGCAGCAGAAACTCCCCCTTTTTGTTCAATTAATAAATTAATTGCCCTCACAATATCTTCGTCGTTTGTCCCAACCGCTATAATATTGTGACTATCATGTGCAACACTGGAAGCCAAAGCTCCTTGTTTTAAACCAACATTTTTTACAAATGCAATCGCTGGAGGAGCTGTATTATATCGATTCACAACCACCATTTTTAAAATGTCTTGAGAAAGATCACCCTCAATTTGATTGTCTACACTTTCAACTTCTGCTATTAATTGTCGAGTAATCAATTGGCCGTCTTCAACAGTTATTACTTTGATTTTATTACTTTTCGCTTCGACCTTTAGATCTTTTTCTGAAATTTTTGAGCAATTAAAATTATTAACTATTTCTGCTTTTACGGATTGAATAGTGGTTTTCCCGTTTTCTGCCACTTTTTCTCCTTGAATATATGTTGCTAGAATCTCGAAGTCGTTCAAATTATTTATAATGATGAAGTCTGCTGGATCATTTACTTGTAAAAGGCCAACATTCATTCCATAATGGAGCACCGGATTTACGCATGCTGCGCGCAAAACTTTCATTAAATCAACCCCTTTTTTTAAGGCTCGTTTAACCAATAAGTCGATGTGACCAATAACTAGGTCGTTTGGATGCTTGTCGTCTGAGCAAAACATCATATTTTCTGAATGTTCATGCATTAAGTCAATCAGCGCTTCGAAGTTTTTTGCGGCACTTCCTTCACGAATTAGAATTTTCATGCCATACTTCAATTTTTCTAACGCTTCTTCCGATGTAAAACATTCATGATCGGTCGAAATTCCAGCAGCAATGTAATTTTTAGCATCTTCTCCTCTAAGTCCCGGAGCATGCCCGTCAACCACTTTATTGTATTTATGTGCCAATGCTATTTTTTGCATGACCGTTTCATCTTTCGCTAAAACGCCAGGGAAATTCATCATTTCTGTTAAGTAAATAATTTCAGGCATTTTCAGTAATTCATCGATATCTTTCACCCCAATTTCTGCGCCAGCAGTTTCAAAGGGAGTTGCAGGAACACAAGAAGGTGCTCCGAAATAGAATTTAAACGGAACCTTCTTCCCATTTTCTATCATGTATTTTACCCCTTCAACCCCCAGAACATTCCCAATTTCATGTGGATCAGAAATGGTGGCGACTGTACCATGTGGTGATGCTAGACGTGCAAATTCAGAAGGAATAAGCATTGAACTTTCAACATGAACATGAGAATCTATAAAACCAGGTAGAATGTAAAGATCTGAAGAAACATTTTTCTTTTCAATTGAAGTGATAATTCCATCTTCAATAAAAACAATCCCTTTGTAGATGTTCTTGTGCAATACATCAACAATGTTTCCTTCAACTGTAAATTGCATATATCGTAATTATATGACCAAATTAGTGAATTAATCGAAGAGTTCTTTGTTTTTCAAAATTTTCCAAGAAAGCACCGCAAGGATAGCTCCTGAAATCGGCGCCGAGAGATACACCCACAAATGTTCTATATGACCAGAAACAATTGCCGGAGAAATGGAACGAATCGGATTCATAGAGGCTCCAGAAATAGGTCCAGCAAACATTGCTTCTAGTAATACTACACCACCTATTGCTATTCCAGCAAACATTCCATGTTCCTTGCTCCCTTTTGCAACATGAATAATAACAAACATTAAGAGAAACGTAAGAATAAATTCTAAAACGAAAGATTGCATAGGATCTCCCGCAGGCAAAGTTGAACCAAGTGTTGTATTCGTAGGAAATAAAAATTTTAGTGTAAAACTTGCTAAAAAGGCTCCAATTGCTTGACTAATGACATAAGGAATCACTTCCTTCACGGGAAATAATTTTGCTACCCAAAAGGCAATTGAGACGGCTGGATTTAAATGGGCACCAGAAATATCTCCAATGGCATAAATCATCGAAGCGACAATTAATCCAAACGTGATTGCCACACCTACGTGTGTGACTGTTCCGCCCGATTGTTGATCGATAATAATTGCTCCAGTTCCGCAAAAAACTAAAGCAAATGTTCCGATAATTTCAGCTAAATACCTTTTCATTCTACTTGTTTCAGAATTATAGTTGGAAATTTTCGAAACTTTTTCCATTAGAAGTGAGGTGGATTTTGAGAAATTTTTCACAGTACATCTTTATCAAATCTCTTGTTGCTCGAAATTCATTCATAATTTCTTCTTCTGTGCCTCTTGCTTTTGCCGGATCTGGAAAATTATAATGGAAACGCAAAGCTTTTGAAGGGAAATAAGGACAATTTGTTTCTGCGTTATTACAAACGGTAAGAATTAAATCAAAATCAATTTCAGTATACTCATTTATGTTATTGGATGTATGGGAACTAATATCAATTCCATCTTCCAACATTACTTGTATAGCGCGGGGATTTACGCCATGAGTTTCGATTCCTGCGCTGTAAATAGTTGCTTTTTCTTGCGAGAAAAAACGTAAATAACCTTCTGCCATCTGACTTCTGCAACTATTTCCCGTGCAAAGAACCAGTATATCTTTTACTTTTTTTACCATAATTTTTACAAATAATCTAACAATTAATTAAAAATGCTTCCCTTGTAATTAGCAACAACCACCGCCCGGCGTGCAGGTAGTAGAGGAGGAAATATCTTTTAAATTTACTTTTAATTTTTCCGGAGAAACACCACATTTATCCAATGCCAAACAATTGGTATGCAAGGAAGTAAATACGAATTCCCCTTCTATGAATTCAACACCATACTTGCTAATTGTTTCCGTTTGATATTCGATTTCTATTTCAAAATCACCGATTCCTAATACCGTTTGTGAAAGACCAATAATAGTATCTAATTTATCAGGAGTTAACCGATGATCAAAATCATTTGCTTCCCATAGCTGGAAATTCACCACTTTTTCCAAACGAACGGTTCCACCACAATCTACAAAATTTTTAGAGACTTCGCCAACTTCAGTAATATGAAAATGTTTAGGAATATATGTTCCATCAGGAAGCATAAAACGTAACGTGTCGAGTGTATTTAGTTTTGTTTTAAAGTCTGATAATTTCATTTTTTAGTTATTTTAAGTACAACAATTCGTTTTTTTATCTGCAGGGAGCGCGAAAAAAGCAGCAAATTTATTCTTTATTTCTTCCCATTTTTCGGTATTAATACAATAGCAAACACTAGTTCCATCAATGGTTCCTTGAATCAACCCTATTGATTTTAATTCTTTTAAATGTTGAGAAACCGTTGCCTGTGCTAACCCAATTTCAGTCACTAAATCTCCGCAAACGCAAGAGTCCATTTTGATTAATTCCTGAATAATGGCAATTCGAGCAGGATGAGCTAATACTCTTGCTTGAGTTGCTAAGACGTTTTGCTCAACAGTAAATATCTCTGATTTTGTAAGTCCCATGTTTTATTTATTGCAATATTACGATTAATAAATGAAATAATCCTTTTTTTAAAAATAAATAGGTTGAAAAGATGTCCTATGAAAATAATCGATCTGATTTAAACCGGGCAAAAAAAATAGGCTGTTCAAACGAACAGCCTATTTAAAAAGTACTATTTTTTAGTATTATTTTTTCACAACATTGAATTGTGATGAAGTTCCGTTTTCAAGAACAACATTGAAAATATACATTCCTGTTGTCAATGAAGCCATATTAACTTTAGATTTTCCGTCTACTAAGTTAATTGTGTTATTCATAACCGTTTTACCAGAAATATCAGTTACGATTAATTTAGCAGAACCTTCTGCTTTCATTGAAACATATACTTCGTCTGTTGCTGGATTAGGATACACTTTTCCTTCTATTGTTTTATTTTCTTTTACACCAAGACTTAAAATAGACTCTACTTGAACAGCTAGTGCAGGAACATTATCTCCTCCGAAACCAACAAGATTAGTAGAACCATCCGTAATTACCGGGACTAAAGGTTGAGCGTAATAACTAACATTCATTTCATAGTTTAATTTGGTGTTATACCCGATGAAAACTGTTTTAGAAGCAGCAGATGCACAAAATAAGTACCTTGTATCATTTTCTAACACTATTTCATTATCAAAAGGTTGATAAATGACTGTTTTTTGTAAATTCGCTTGTAATCCATCTGGATAGTAGTAGTAACCGATAGCAACTGGGTCACCAATATCAACACTTCCAGTTGCAGGCGCATCATTCAAATCAACAAATGTGCTAACGACTTTATAAGCAGCTACAGTAATTGATTGACCCATCAAAGAATCAACAAGATTGGTCATAGCGCTAAAATAAATACCTCTCGCTGCAATACTATCCGCTTTAGCGTTTCTAAAAACAATACAAGATCCATATTCATTTGTAAAAGTAGATGGTTGAGTACCTCCTGTTGAAATAGGATAATTAGTAACTGCATCAAGGGGAGCTAAAGAAAATAATGTATCATTTAACTGAAATTCTGTCGTATATACATTATCTGAAGCATCATCATCAGGAGATGTTAAATTAATAGTATATGACAAAGAATACGTCCCAGCATTTGAATACGTAGCCAATGATAGAGGAGAAAAAGTAATCATAGCGCTGTCTCCAGAAAGAATAGCAAACGCAGGAGATGTTTCAGTAAAAACGCTAGAACCACCGAAATCAACATTTGCAGTAACAGTTGCTCCTGTTTGATTTGCACTTCCAAAATTTCTTACTTGAATACCTAAATCAAAAGATAATTCTGCTGCCGTGTTTGAGATAGTTGTAGGATATGAAAATGCAGTTGGTACGATACGGTCTTTCACTAAACTTCCCATATCATTTGCAAAAATACCTTGTTTGTTTCCAATAAAAACAACTACTGGCCCACTTCCCATTGCTGATATTAAAGCAGCCCCATCCGTATCATTGATAAAAGTAACTGGAATCATTACCGTAGCTCCTTCTGCCCCTCCAGCCATATTAATAAGTCCAGGCTCTCTATTGACAATAATAACACCTATAGCTCCAGCAGTTTGAGCGTTCAAACATTTCACACCAAAAGAACAAGTGTTTCTGTAAATAACCGCAATTTTTCCAGTTAAATCATTGTTTAGAGCGCTACATCCTTCTTGTGAGATAGGATGTCCTTGTAGGTTTGTGCCTGGAGTCCCATCTTCTACCAGCATTAATTCTGCTGTGATAGCATCTGCAGGATTGTTTAAATTAAGCAGACCCCAACTTGAGCCATCTCCATTACTTGTAAAAGAGTATAATCCAGCTACACTCGCAGGAGATTGTGCCGAGAAAATTACTTGAGATGTTGCTACAAAAGATCCTGTAGCGACAACAATCGATAGTATTAATTTTTTCATAGTTAATTATTTTAAAACAAATTTAGATTATTTTTATGTTAATTACATAAAATAGCAGAAGAATTTTGAAAATAAGTGAAAAAGAACGCTCTTTGAACAGAAATTTTATTGTTTGTTGGAGACTAAACAAGGAAATCGCCTATTCTTTTGAATATGAAAAAATTGGCCCAAAAATAGTTTCTGAAAAAATTTCTTTGCACTCGTCAATAGTTGGACTTAGAGTGATATAATTCATCCCATTTACTGTTTTAGAAGTTTTTCTTTCAATGTTCGAAAAAATAGCTGTTCCAATTTCATAATCAAAATGTTTCACATCTAATTTTTTTCCTGAAAATGTAAAATGACTCGGTGTATATCCGCCATTTTCATAAAAACAAATGAGATAGGAAGATGCATTTATTTTTTTTAGTACATTCTCAGAATGAGGTCCAATAATTTGCTCTTTATTTCTTAGACCAAAATGATACAATTCTCCTTCCAATTCGCAGGGTAATGAGTCATTTAAAGCAATCCCAAAAATATATCCATCTCGAACGATGTATTTTGAAGATTCTCGAATCGTTTCTCTCGAAATCGAACTATAAATCGTTGAAGTGATCCAAACACCTTGTGCGTCAAATTCATAGAAAGTCTCATTATTATCTGCAGCATAACTTCCAAAATAATTTTTCTCAACTGCTTGAACTGCTTTCTCTCCAACTGGCAGTGCAGCAGAAAAATCGAAAGAATCTTGACTGAAACCAAAAAAAGAGATGGAAAGAAGCTGTATTAAACCAAATATTTTCATATCTTCAAGTAAAATTTATGTAAAGATGCAAAAAAGATGGCTTGTAAAAACACCTAATGAAAGTTCAATTGTAGAAGAGTTTCGTTCAACGCTCAAAATAGATAGAATTGTTTCGCAATTATTACTTCAAAGAGATATCACAAGCTTCGATGAAGCACAAGCATTTTTTAGGCCCGATATACGTGGAATTCATGATCCTTTTCTGATGAAAGACATGGATAGAGCAGTTGATAGAATTAACGTAGCTATTTTGAATAATGAAAAAATACTATTGTTTGGTGACTACGATGTAGATGGCACAACTGCGGTTGCTCTTATGTATTCTTTTCTAATTGCTAAGTATGAAAACATTGAATTTTATATTCCAGATCGCTACTTAGAAGGGTATGGAGTTAGTTTTCTTGGGATAGATTATGCGCACGAAAATGAATACACTTTAATTATCTCACTGGATTGCGGAATTAAAGCGAATGACAAGGTTACGTATGCCAAAGACAAAGGAATCGATTTTATTGTTTGTGATCATCATAATCCCGGTGAAGAATTACCTGATGGAATTATCTTAGATCCGAAGAGAAAAGATTGTCTGTACCCCTACAAAGAATTGTCAGGATGTGGTGTTGGTTTTAAATTGCTACAAGGTTTATGTGAAAAAAATAATTGGAACAAAGATAAATTATTCGAATCATTGGATTTAGTAGCGGTCAGTATTGGAGCGGATATTGTGCCTATCACGGGTGAAAATAGAATTTTATGCTACCATGGTATGTTGCGCCTAAATGCAAAACCACGATTAGCTTTTCGTGAATTAGTGATGATAGCAAAACGGCAGTTTCCAGTGACGCTTACAGATGTTGTTTTTATTATCGCTCCGAGAATTAATGCCGCAGGAAGATTACGTTCAGGCAAACATTCTGTTGAATTGATGATTTCGGAAGAATATGATTTAGTGGTCAAAATCGCGAATGAAATCAATAATGATAATTTAGAACGACGAATTCTTGACCAACAAATTACATTCGAGGCGCTAGAGCAAATTGAAAAAGATGCATCTTACAAAAAGAGAAAATCTACGATTGTTTTTCAAAATGATTGGCACAAAGGGGTTGTAGGAATAGTTGCTTCGCGATTGATTGAAAAACATTTCCGTCCAACGATTGTGTTGACTGAGTCGAACGGAATGATTACAGGTTCTGCAAGAACTGTCAATGACTTCGATATTCATGAAGCGTTGATAAAATGCGAGGATCTCCTAGAACAATTTGGAGGCCATAAGCACGCAGCAGGGATGTCATTAAATCCAGATAATTTAGTGAAATTTCAAGAGCGTTTTGAAAAAGTAGTTTCTGAAACAATTGCCACTGAAGATTTGACGCCAGAAGAAAATGTAGATATCGAGATTTCATTTGATGAAATATTCACGATGGATGAAAATAGAATGAAAACTCCTCGTTTGAAGCGAATATTAAACCAATTAGAACCGCACGGTCCCGGCAATATGAAACCCGTATTTATGTCGAGGAATGTTTTTAGCACAAGTGTAAAATTATTAAAAGAAGAACATTTAAAAATATCAATGACACAGCCCAACTGCGATATTGTTATAGAAGGAATTGGATTTAAAATGGCAAATAAAATGGAACTTGTAGCATCAGGAATACCTTTTGACGTGCTGTATACTTTAGAAACCAACGTGTGGAAAGATCGTGAAACTTTACAATTAAATATTAAGGATATAAGAGCGGCGCTTTAGATTTTTGAACACTTCAATAAAGAATAGAGTTGAATTAAGTCAAAAAAAGGGTGTTACTTACATACAGCTAAGTAACACCCTTTTTTGATGCATAGTTATAGTAGATAATTATGAAGTAATTGAATAATTGCTTATTAATTTTCTTTCACAAATATATTTTTAATTCTATATTAATCAATGATTTAAGTAAATTATTCTTAATAAAACAAATTAATAGAATAATAATCTTTAATTTGCGTACAATTAAGTTAAATAAAGAAATTCATCCTATGAAGTTGCAATTAGACGAAACTGATTTACAGATAATTGACTTATTATCAAAAAACGGGAAAATGGGAAATAAGGAAGTTTCCATCGCAATAGGTTTGTCTATAACTCCTACATTTGAGAGAATCAGAAGATTGGAAAGAAAAGGAGTTATTAAACGCTATGTTGCTGTAATTGATAAATCAAAAATCGGAAAAGGGTTAAAAGTTTTTTGTCAGGTTTCACTTAAATCTCACAGTTCAGAAATTATTGAAGGATTTGAAAATGCAATTATTCACCTTAGCGAAGTTTCAGCTTGTTATCATATTGCCGGAGATTTTGATTACTCCTTGTACATAGAAGTTGCAGATATGGACGAATATCAAATTTTCTTAAAGAAATCATTAGCCAACATTCCGAATATCGCTAATGTTCAAACAGCGTTTGTAATGAATACGTTGAAGGATTAAATTGATTGAATAAAAAAAAGCCATTTATCGGTTGATAAATGGCTTTTCAATTTTATACATTTTTTCTCAATTTTTCACCAAATGTTCTTCAGGCATTTCTCTTGTAAAAGCCGGAATTCCTGTTACATCCATCCCTGTGATCAATAAATGAACATCATGAGTTCCTTCATAGGTCATAACGGATTCTAGATTAGCCATGTGTCTCATCATTGAAAATTCACTTGTAATTCCCATTGCACCATGAATTTGACGAGCTTCTCTTGCGATATTTATGGCAATTTCACAGTTATTTCTTTTTGCCATAGATATTTGAGCAGAAGTTGCTTTTCCTTCATTTCTTAATTGACCTAAACGTAACGTCAACAATTGCGCCTTTGTGATTTCTGTAATCATTTCAGCTAATTTCTTTTGTTGTAGTTGGAATGCGCCAATTGGAACCCCAAATTGAGTTCTTTCTTTGCAATATCGAACAGATTGATCGTAGCAATCCATGGCAGCACCTAAAGCCCCCCAAGCAATACCAAAACGAGCAGAATCTAGGCAACTTAAAGGAGCACCTAAACCACTTCTTCCAGGTAAAATATTAGATTTAGGAACTTTTACATCCACAAAAATCAACTCTCCTGTTGAAGAAGCTCTTAAAGATAATTTACCATGCATTTCGGGAGTTGAAAATCCTTCCATTCCACGCTCTACAATAATTCCGTATATTCTTCCTGTTTCATCTTTGGCCCAAACAACCGCGATATCTGCAAATGGAGCATTTGAAATCCACATTTTAGCACCATTCAATATCACATTTTCTCCATCGCCAGCATCTCTAAAATTGGTAATCATTCCGCCAGGATTTGACCCATGATCTGGTTCAGTTAAACCAAAACAACCCATCATTTCACCAGTTGCTAATTTTGGAAGGTATTTATTTTTATGATCTTCAGAACCATATTTCCAAATAGGGTACATCACTAAAGAACTTTGAACAGAAGCTGTTGATCTTAAACCTGAATCGCAACGTTCCAATTCTTGCATTATTAAACCATATGAAATTTGATCTAAACCTGGCCCACCATATTCTTCTGGAATATAAGGCCCGAAAGCCCCAATTTCCCCTAAACCACTAAGGATATGCATTGGGAAAGTAGCTTTTTCATAATGCTCATCAATAATAGGAGAAACTTCTTTTTTTACCCATGCGCGTGCAGCGTCACGAATCATTTTATGCTCTTCTGTAAGCAAATCATCCATATTGTAGTAATCGGGATGAACGTATAAATCTGTTGCCATAATTATTAGTTTCAAGTATGATAAAGTACAAAAATAATTCTTTTTTTTGTGTTGAAAGAATTATTCCTCAATTTGGTTGTTAACTTTGTGAAAAAAAGCAAAAAATAGTCTTACTTGTGATATTATTTATACAGCAAATATTTGGAAATGGCGCAGTTGTTGAAATACCAGCACATTTGCTACTGCGTCAAAATAACTTATCACATCAGGTTATACCTATAGTTGTACTTTCTTTTGTGATCATCACTTTTGCTAAATTTCAAAACCATTTTATTTTTAATTCTTTATTTAAATTAATGTTCGCGAATAAGAATTTTGAGCAAGTTTTGAAGGAAGATTTAAAAATTGCTTCTTCAGGATCTGTTGCATTAATAATTAATTATTTTTTAATCGTTTCGACCTGTATTTTTTTAAGTATTGAAGCAAAAATGGACATTTCAACAGGAAAAGCCATTATTATTTCTTTGGGAATTCCAACAGCTGTTTTTCTTTTTCAAACAATAGGCTTATGGCTCATTGGGGTCGTTACGAAAGAAACAAAAATTATAACTACCCCTCTTTTAGAAACAACGATCATCATTGAGTTTACAGGATTTTTGCTCTTTTTCTTAGCATTGATCTGGGTGCTTAACCCGCGCTATACAGATTATTTTTTATTAACCTTCGGTTTTATTCTTTGTTTGGGCTTTTTGATTAGGTTTATTAAAAGTCTTTTTTCAGTTTTGAGAAAGGGAGTATCATGGTACTATATTATTTTGTACTTTTGCACTCTTGAAATTTTACCCTGTGCTATAGTTTATTACTATGCAGCGAAAAATTTTAGTAATTATTTTTGATTTAAATTATTAGACATTGGCTATTAGAACAATTTTGGTTTCTCAACCAAAACCGGAAGGTGAAAAATCACCATATTTTGATTTAGCGGAGAAGTATAAGTTGAAAATTGATTTCAGACCTTTTATACTTGTCGAAGGAATTAACGCGCAAGAATTTAGAACTCAACGTGTAAATATTCCTGAGCATACCGCTATTATTTTGACATCAAAAGCTGCTATCGATCATTTTTTTAGAATGGCCGAAGAAATTAGATTTACGGTTCCTGATACGATGAAATATTTTTGTATTTCTGAAGCAATTGCGTACTATCTTCAAAAATATGTGAGTTATAGAAAACGAAAAATTTTCTTTGGAAAACAGACAATTGAAGAATTAATGGATGTAATGAAAAAGCATAAGAAAGAGAAATTCTTATTGCCTTGTACAGATATTTTGCGTGATAAAATACCGGAAACGTTAGAATTACATAATATTCCATTCACAAAAGCTACTTTATATAGAACAGTTGCTTCTGATTTATCTGACTTAGAAGATGTTTCTTATGATATGTTGGTGTTTTTTAGTCCTGGTGGAATCGAGTCATTATTTAAAAATTTCCCTGATTTTAAGCAAAATACGACAGCTATTGCTGCTTTCGGACCAACAACTGGAAATGCGGTTATTAAAAATAATTTACGGCTAGATGTGCATGCTCCTATGCCAAATGCTCCATCAATGACTGCAGCAATTGAACTTTTTGTAAAAGAATCTTTGAAAAAGAAATAAAAACACATTCATAAAATTCTAAGAAGCGATTACTAATCTAAAGTAATCGCTTTTTTATTTTAGACAATTTTCATACTCTTTCCTACTATTTTCAGTGGATTGAAAAAAGAATAATAAATTAATTTTTGAATTCTTATTTTTACAGCGTCTTAGATTATCTGAGATTTGTTTTTTATGGATACAATTTCTCTCGGGTTTACAGGTTTGTTTTTATTGACATTCCTTTCAGCAACGATTTTACCGATTTTGTCTGAAGCCTTTTTATTAGCAATGCTAGCAAAGGATTTTGACCCAATGACCTGTTTAACCATCGCAACCATCGGTAATAGTTTAGGAGGAATTACAAACTATGGTATAGGAAAATTGGGAAACCCAAAATGGTTACAAAAATTGGGAATCAATGAATTGAAACTGCAGAAATATAATACGAAGATTGCAAAATATGGAAGTTGGTTAGCATTGCTTTCTTGGATACCAGTAATTGGAGATCCCTTAGTGATTGGCTTAGGATTTTTTAGAGTGTCGTTTACAAAAGTTCTTTTTTTACTTGTTTTAGGTAAGTTTCTTAGGTATTTGCTAATTGTGGGATTTTATTTATAATTCTATTAAAAAAATGTCAACCATAATTAATTGGGATAGAAGGACGAATCAACAGGGTTGGAATAATACCTCATTCTCCTCTTGCCATCGAACTATATTTCTTCTTATATTTATGGGCAATAAAAAGGTGCAATGAACGAAAATCAAGATGCGTTAATTTCAAATCTTGATTTATTCATTAGTCACTCGATAAATTAATTTTATGGCGAAACTTTGTTTAGTTCCTACTCCAATTGGAAACTTAGAAGATATTACTTTAAGATCTTTAAGGATTTTAAAAGAAGCGGACATTATTTTTGCTGAGGACACGCGTGTCACTAAAAAACTATTAAATCATTTTGAAATTAGTGCGCATGTGTTGCCCTTTCATTCGCACAATGAGCACAAAGCATTAAGTTCAACTATAGATAAAATAAAAAGTTGTTCTTTAGCAGTTTTAGTATCAGATGCTGGGACTCCTGGAATTTCAGATCCTGGATTTTTATTATCCAGAGAGTGTGTCGCTGAAGGAATTGATGTAGAGTGTTTGCCTGGACCTACCGCTTTTGTCCCTGCTTTGGTAGCGAGCGGATTTCCGTGTGACCGTTTTTGTTTTGAAGGGTTTCTTCCACATAAAAAAGGAAGACAAACGAAATTGATTGCAATTGAAAAAGAAGACAGAACCATTGTTTTATATGAATCACCACATCGTTTGGTGAAATGTTTAGCCCAAATCGAAGAATTTATGGGTTCTGAAAGAAAAGTGTGTGTGGTTCGAGAACTTACAAAAATTTATGAACAATATAAAAGAGGAACTTGTAAGGAAGTGAAGGAATACTATGAACTGCACCCGCCAAAAGGGGAAATCGTGATCATTATTGAAGGAAAAAATGGAAAAAATTAATACTGAAGCAGTAGTTCTCATTCAGAAAGGGAAAGCTCAAAAGGCTTTTGAAATAAGAAAAATCCAATTAGTAGAGCCAAATGATAATGAAGTATTAATTGAAGTCGAATCCTTTGGACTGAATTATGCAGATGTTATGGCTAGAAATGGATTATACCGGGAAGCCCCGCCCTTGCCTTGTGTGATTGGCTATGAAGTTGTTGGAAAAGTCACAAAAGTGGGTTCAAAAGTTTCGAGTGATTGGCTTGGAAAAAGAGTCGTTGGTTTTTGTCGCTTTGGCGGATATGCTAGACACGTGGTTACGAGTGAAACCGCT
>CAMDAO010000033.1 GCA_945888595.1 Chryseobacterium gleum
GTTAGCAAATCCAATTTTCTATACAAAGAGCAATTGAAAGTTTGTTGTGAAGAAAAAATCTCTTTTATCATCACTTCGCTAGGTTCTCCCGAAGAAACTATTAATGAGGCACACAAGGTTGGTGTCAAAGTTTTTTGTGATGTGACGGATACCACCTATGCTAAAAAAGCAGAAGAATTAGCAGCAGACGCAGTAATCGCCGTTAATAAAGAAGCAGGCGGACATGCAGGTAATTTATCCTATAAAGAATTGATCCCGCAACTAACCAAAGCTGTTAAAATTCCTGTAATTTCTGCAGGAGGAGTAGGTTCTGGAGAAGGGGTGAAACAAATGCTTGAAATTGGAGCGGCCGGACTTTCCATGGGAAGCATATTCATTAGTACTATAGAATCAGACGTTTCAGAAGAATATAAACAGGCCTGTGTAGATTATGGAGCAAAAGACATTGTCATGACCACCAAATTATCAGGAACACCTTGTTCGGTCATTAAAACTCCCTATGTAGATAAAATTGGGACGTCACAAAACTGCATTGAAAGAATTCTTTCTAAAAGTAAACGATTGAAAAAATGGTTCAAAGCATTTACATTTTATAGAGGGATGAAGAACCTAGAAAAAGCAGCATTCGGAGCGACCTATAAAACCGTTTGGGTGGCAGGTCCAAGCATTGAATATACCAAGGAAATACGAAAAGTAAGAGAAATAGTTAAACAACTTATTGCGGAATATGAGCAAGCCAAATGAGACTTTTTCGATTAAGAAAATGCGGTGGTTATTATTTTTAATGGGGATTTTCAAAATTCCGTTGATTGGCTATGTTTGTCCAAAATTACTTGAAATAAATGACGACTCAGTAAAAGTGAAAATTCGACTTCGCAGAAAATCTAGAAATCATCTTAAATCAATGTATTTTGGTGCATTAGCGGTTGGAGCAGATATCGCTGGAGGAATACATGTCTTTTTTTATTCAGAAATAATGGGCAAAAAAGTTTCCTTTGCATTTAAAGGAATGAAAGCGGATTTTATAAAACGCGCCGAATCAGACGTTACTTTTGAAAGTAATCAAGGTCAGGTAATTAAAGCAGGTATTTTGGAAAGTATTGCAACAGGAGAAAGAGTCAATAAAACAATATTGGTGACTGCATTTGATTCGAACAATGAAGTGGTGGCGACTTTTGAAATGATTTCATCACTTAAGGTGGTTGTATGAACACGATTTTTTACATATATTATGTGGGGTTTTAATCCTAGCTTTTAGCTTAATTTATACTCCGATTAAATGAGAAGGTTCAATTCTTACGTTTGCAGTATATGAAAAAAGATGAACAATAAAAATAAAAAAGATGATAATCTTGGACAAAATAAGCCAATTACCAAATAAAAAGAGACTTTGGACTTCTATCTCAATTTCAGTTGTTATTGCTGGGATTTTAACAATTTGGGGGATTTATGGAATAGGACAATATGGCATAGCAATTTTTATTTTAACACCTTTTTTTCTTGGATTTAGTCCAACTGTTCTTTATGGTTTTAAAAACAGTGTTAGTTCTAATGATTGTGTAAAAATAGGTTTCTTATCAATAACAATTTTTATGCTCTTTCTTATGGTTTTTGCTCTTGAAGGTTTAATTTGCATAGTAATGGCTTTGCCAATTGGACTTGTTTTTACTTGGTTAGGAAGTTTTATTGGCTATCAAGTAATTAAAAAAACCATTAAAAATGAAGGACCAACGGCAATGTTGATTTTAATATTGATTATTCCATCATTTTCTTTTATTGAAAATCGATTTAATCCAAAATTAAATTCAGTTGTAACCTCAATAGAAATAAATGCATCTCCTGAAATTGTTTGGAAAAATGTGATTGAATTTCCTCAATTAAAGAAACCAACAGAATTTATTTTTAAAACAGGTATTGCCTACCCTATCAACGCAAAAATTAAAGGAAAAGGTGTCGGAGCCATTAGATATTGTAATTTTACTACTGGAAGTTTTGTTGAGCCTATAACAACATGGAATGAACCAAATTTACTCGCGTTTACAGTAAAGCAACAACCTGCTCCAATGAAAGAAATGAGTTTTTGGGACATTGATAGTCCACATCTTCACGATTATTTTGTCTCAAAAAAAGGACAATTTAAACTTATAAAATTAAAAAACGGGCATACAAAACTAATTGGCACAACTTGGTACTATAATGACATAAAACCCTATTTTTATTGGGGAATTTGGAGTAATAGTATAATTCACAAAATTCATAATAGAGTTTTAAAACATATTAAAATTACTTCTGAAAAATTAAATTGAAATCTAAACGAAATAAAGTAGATGGACGGAAGCAACAGTAATCACCTAGTAATAAATAAATGCTTTTTTAACTACTTTGGTAAATTGGTGAATTTCTTTCACTACCTGTACTATTTTAGAAGCAGCCTTTATAGAAGAAATAGCATCTGACAATATTTATTAACCTTTTTTATTTCTTCTATCTTGAATATAATAGACGTAATTAGTTTATTAGGTTTTCAAAAATGCCTTCAATTACTGAATCGTCGACAAGTTCCGGAACCGTCACTTTTAATCTTGGCTCTACTTCCATTGCACGCTTTATAGCAAAAATTGCCCCTTCATTTCGCGCCCAACTTCTGCGTGAGATTCCGTTATTTACATCCCAGTGAAGCATCATTTTTAATCTTCGATCCGCCTCTCTAGAACCATCTAGCAACATTCCAAAACCACCGTTGATAACTTCTCCCCAACCAACTCCGCCGCCATTATGAATAGAAACCCATGTTGCGCCTCGGAAACTATCTCCAATCACATTTTGAATAGCCATATCAGCAGTAAAACGTGATCCGTCATATATATTGGAAGTTTCTCGATACGGAGAGTCTGTTCCTGAAACATCATGATGATCTCTCCCTAAAACGACAGGTCCAATTTTACCTTTGTCAATAGCATTGTTAAACGCTTCAGCAATTCTCATTCTTCCTTCTGCATCTGCATATAAAATACGAGCTTGAGAACCAACTACTAATTTATTTTCTTGCGCCCCTTTTATCCAACGAATGTTATCTGCCATTTGTTGCTGAATTTCAACGGGACTATTTTTCATCATTTCCTCTAAAACTTCACACGCTATTTCGTCTGTACGTTTTAAATCTTCTGGTTTTCCTGAAGCACAAACCCAACGAAAAGGTCCAAAACCAAAATCAAAACACATGGGTCCTAGGATATCTTGAACATATGAAGGATATTTGAAATCAATCCCGTTTTTTGCCATCACATCAGCACCCGAGCGAGACGCTTCTAGCAAAAAAGCATTTCCATAATCGAAGAAATAAGTTCCTTTCGCGGTATGTCTATTGATAGATGCAGCATGTCGAACGAGTGTTTCTTTCACTTTTTTCTCGAATTGCATCGGTTCTTCGGCCATCATTCTATTCGATTCTTCCAAACTTTGACCAACAGGATAATACCCACCAGCCCAAGGATTGTGCAAAGAAGTTTGATCTGACCCTAATTCAACAAAAATATTTTCTTGATCAAATTTCTCCCACACATCCACTATATTTCCAACGTAGGCAATAGAGACAATTTCCTTCCCATTCTTTGCTTGAAGAACTCTTTCACACAGTTGATCTAAATTATCAAAGACTTCATCCACCCAACCTTGAGAATGACGTGTATGAACCGCTTTTGGATTGATCTCTGCCGTCACAGAAACGCAGCCTGCAATATTTCCAGCTTTTGGCTGAGCGCCTGACATTCCTCCTAAACCAGCAGTAATAAATAATTTACCTTCCAAGCCTTCTCCATTCTTAGAGATTTTTCGTCCAGCATTTAAAACCGTAATTGTCGTCCCGTGAACAATTCCTTGTGGCCCAATATACATGTACGAACCAGCGGTCATTTGTCCGTATTGAGTTACACCTAATGCATTGAATTTCTCCCAATCGTCTGGTTTAGAATAATTAGGAATCATCATTCCATTCGTTACAACAACTCTTGGAGCTTCTTTATGAGACGGGAATAATCCCATTGGGTGACCAGAATACATAACAAGCGTTTGCTCATCAGACATTTCAGCCAAATATTTCATAGTAAGTCGATACTGTATCCAATTTTGGAAAACAGCACCATTTCCGCCATAGGTTATTAATTCATGAGGATGTTGAGCAACTGCATAATCTAAATTATTTTGAATCATTAACATAATTGCCTTTGCTTGCATGCACTTCCCAGGATAATCCTGTATAGGCCTAGCATACATTGAATAATTAGGTCGGTATCTCAACATATAAATACGTCCATACGTTTCTAATTCAAACATAAAATCAGCAGCCAATTCTTCGTGTTGATCTTTTGGGAAATATCTAAGTGCATTTCTCAAAGCTAATTTCTTCTCATCTAAAGATAAAATTTCTTTTCTTTTAGGAGCGTGATTGATTTCAGAATCATACACTTGTTTAGCAGGAATACTTAATGGAATCCCTTCTAAAATTTCTTTGTGAAAAACGTCTAAACTCATTATATCTATTTTGAGGTAAAGGTAATATGTTTTCAATAAAAAAGGAGACTAAAAAGCCTCCTTTAACAAAAATCAATAAATGATCTTACAAATATTTAAAATCATTACCAGGATAAACAGCGTTTTCACCTAATTCTTCTTCGATTCTTAATAATTGATTGTATTTCGCCATTCTATCACTTCTTGAAGCAGAACCCGTCTTAATTTGACCTGTATTTAAAGCCACCGCTAAATCAGCAATTGTACTATCTTCCGTTTCACCACTTCTGTGACTCATAACAGAAGTATAACTACTTTTCGTAGCCATTTGCACCGCTTCAATAGTTTCAGTCAAAGAACCAATTTGATTTACTTTAACTAGAATCGAATTAGCAATATTTTCAGTAATACCTCTTGATAAACGTTTCGTATTCGTAACAAATAAATCATCACCTACCAATTGAACAGTATCACCAATCTCATCTGTTAATTGCTTCCACCCAGACCAATCATCTTCATCTAATCCATCTTCAATAGAAGCAATTGGATATTTAGTTGACCAATCTTTCCAAAAACTAACCATTTCAGAAGAAGTTCTTTGTTCTCCCGTAGATTCGAAAATATATAATCCTTTCTCTTTGTTGTAAAATTCAGATGAGGCAGCATCCAAAGCAATATGCATATCAACACCAGGTCTAAAACCAGCTTTTTCTATAGCCTCCAACACCACTTGAATCGCCTCTTCATTGGAAGATAAATTTGGAGCAAAACCACCCTCATCACCAACATTTGTTGACATTCCTTTAGCTTTTAACACCCCTTTTAATGTGTGAAAAACTTCCGTTCCCCACCTTAATCCTTCAGAAAAAGACGAAGCACCAAAAGGCATTACCATAAATTCCTGAATATCAATTAAGTTATCCGCGTGAGAACCGCCATTTAATATATTCATCATTGGCACAGGCATCGTAACAGCTCCCACACCACCAATATATTTGTATAAGCTTAATCCTGACTCTTGTGCAGCAGCTTTAGCAACCGCTAAAGAAACACCTAGAATCGCATTAGCGCCTAAATTAGATTTATTTTCAGTACCATCTAAAGCCATCATCAAATGATCTAATCCTTTCTGATTGAAGATATCAAATCCATTTAATTCATCATTCAAAAGAGTATTTACATTGTTAATAGCTTTTAAAACACCTTTACCAAGAAACATTGATTTATCATTGTCTCTTAATTCCATCGCTTCATGAATACCCGTTGAAGCACCTGAAGGAACAGCGGCGCGACCTACAATACCATTTGTAGTAATTACATCCACTTCTACCGTTGGATTTCCGCGTGAATCAAGAATTTGTCTTGCTATAATTTTAGCTATATAACTCATTGTTTTAACTTTATATAAATTAGAACTTAATTTGCATTCATATTGTAAATAAACTGATCGAACAAGTATCTAGAATCATGCGGACCAGCAGATGCTTCAGGATGATATTGAACAGAAAACACCGGTTTGTTTTTTATTTCAATGCCCGCAATTGTGTCATCATTTAAATGCGTATGAGTGACAATAATATCTGAATTATTAAAGATGCTTTCTTTCGAAATTACGAAACCATGATTTTGTGAGGTAATTTCGCCTTTTCCAGTTTTCAAATTTAAAATAGGATGGTTAATCCCTCGATGGCCATTAAACATTTTTTCGGTAGATAAACCTTGACTTAACGCTAAAATTTGATGACCTAAACAAATTCCAAAAACAGATTTACCACTGTTTACAATCTCTTTTACCAATGCGATTGTAGATTTCATAGCCGATGGATCACCAGGACCATTCGAAAGCATAAATCCATCTGGATTAAACGATTTCATATCATCGATCGAAGAATTTAAGGGGAAAACTTTTACATGACAACCTCTTTCTACCAAACAATTAATAATATTTCTCTTTACCCCTAAATCAAGTAAAGCTACTTTATACATAGAATTTTCAGACTTCACCTCATAACTAACTGCAGTAGAAACCTTCGAAGAAAGTTCTAGTCCATCCATCGAAGGAGCCATTTCTAACTTTTTCTTCAAAACATCAATGTCAAGAATATCGGAAGAAATGATAGCATTCATTGCTCCTTTACTTCGAATATGCTTTACCAATGATCGCGTATCCACATCTGTAATTCCGACTGTACTATTATGCAACATAAAATCCTCTAAAGTACCATTCGCAGAAACTCGTGAAGCAATCTCGGAGAATTTCTTGGTCACCAAACCAGCAATGTTAATTTGATCAGACTCTACTTCATCCTTATGCACCCCATAGTTTCCGATGTGAGGAGAAGTCATTACCAAGATTTGACCAAAATAGGAAGGGTCAGTAAATACCTCTTGATAACCGGTCATACCAGTGTTAAAGGCAATTTCTCCGGTTGTGGATCCAATTTTACCTATCGCTTTTCCGTTAAAGACAGTACCATCTTCAAGAACAATAACCGCTGGAATTCTATTATCCATTAATTTAATTTTTTTGCAAAGTTAGGGTTTCAAATTCAAATAAGCGAAACAAAAAGACATAAAAAAAGGGTAATGTTTCCATTACCCTTTTATACGTCAAAAATTCACGTAATTAATCTTCTTTTGTTTCAGCTTCATCAGTTGATTCAGCCTCATCTTGCACATCATTTGCAACATCAGTTGCTGGTGTTTCTGGAGTTTCTGGAGTTTCTGCCGCTTCGTCAACAACAACTTCTTCAGTTGAAGTAGAATCTTCAGCAACATCATCTGCTTTTTTAGCACCACTACGACGAGAACGACGAGTAACTTTCTTACTAGATTCGTTCGAATAAAGATCATTATAATCTACTAATTCAATCAAACACATTTCTGCGTTATCACCTAAACGATATCCTGTACGAATAATTCTAGTGTATCCACCATTTCTAGTTGCCACTTTTAAAGAAATATCTCTGAATAATTCAGTAACAATCTCTTTGCTTTGCAATTCACTAAATACAGCTCTTCTTGAATGTGTCGTATCTGTTTTAGATTTTGTTATTAAAGGCTCAACATACACTCTTAATGCTTTCGCTTTCGCTACCGTAGTATTGATGCGTTTGTGCAATAAAAGAGAACAAGCCATATTAGATAGCATCGCTTTTCTGTGCGCTGTTTTTCTACCTAAATGATTATTTTTCTTTCCGTGTCTCATTTTTTTAAATTTCGTAAGTAACGGTTAACTGAGTCTTTTAAAGTATCGCTTAAGCTCAACCACCTATTACGCCATTATTAATTTATTGCGATACTAATCTTTATCCAATTTATATTTAGCAACATTCATTCCGAAAGTAAGTCCTTTGTTATCCACAAGGTCTTCTAATTCAGTAAGAGATTTCTTACCAAAATTACGGAATTTCAACAAGTCATTTTTGTTGTAAGAAACCAAATCACCTAATGTCTCAACATCAGCTGCTTTCAAACAGTTTAATGCACGTACTGATAAATCCATATCAACCAATTTGGTTTTCAATAATTGTCTCATGTGCAAAGAAGTTTCATCAAACTCTTCAGAATCTGCTTTCACTTCGCTATCCAATGTAATTCTCTCATCAGAAAACAACATGAAATGGTGAATTAAGATTTTTGCTGATTCTTTTAAAGCTTCTTTTGGATGAATTGAACCATCAGTTACAATATCAAAAATTAATTTTTCATAATCTGTTTTTTGCTCAACACGAAAATTTTCAACAGAAAACTTTACGTTTTTAATTGGAGTAAAAATAGAATCAACGAAAATAGTACCGAAAGGAACATTTGTTAATTTATTTTCTTCAGCTGGAATATAACCACGACCTTTAATAATCGTAAGTTCTAATTCTAATTTAACTGAAGATTCCATATTACAGATAACTAAATCTGAATTCAACACTTGAAAAGCGGAAGTAAATTTACCTAAATCACCTGCAGTCAATTTATTTTGACCACCGACAGAAACAATAACAGTTTCAGTGTCTGTTCCTTCAATTTGTTGTTTAAAACGAACTTGTTTTAAATTTAAAATTATTTCAGTAATATCTTCTACAACACCTTTAATTGTCGTAAACTCATGATCAGCGCCATCAAAACGTACGGACGAAATTGCGAATCCTTCTAAAGAAGAAAGCAAAATACGACGCAATGCGTTTCCAACAGTTATTCCGTACCCAGGTTCAAGTGGACGGAATTCAAATTGTCCTTGATGCTCATCGGACTGAATCATAATAACCTTATCAGGTTTTTGGAAGTCTAGAATTGCCATTTTAATGCTTTATTTATTATTTAGAATACAATTCGACGATTAACTGTTCTTTAATATTTTCAGGGATCATCTCACGTGCAGGCACATTCAACATTCTTCCTGTCATATCAGAGTTATTCCAATCTAACCAGTCGTATTTTTTATTATTTGAAGATAAAGAAGTTGAAATCACTTCTAACGATTTTGATTTCTCACGAACACCAACAACATCTCCAATTTTAACTACATAAGAAGGGATGTTCACAACATCACCATTTACCGTAATATGTCTGTGAGACACTAATTGACGAGCACCACTTCGAGTTGGAGATAAACCAAAACGAAAGATCGTGTTGTCTAAACGAGTTTCACACAATTGCAACAAATTTTCACCAGTAATACCTTTCATTCTTGAAGCTTTCTCAAACATGTTTGAAAATTGCTTTTCAAGAATACCATACGTATACTTTGCTTTTTGTTTTTCTTTTAACTGAATACCATATTCAGATAATTTACCACCACGTCTCTTGTTTGGACCGTGCTGTCCTGGACCGTATGCTCTACGATCTAATGCTTTGTCTGGACCAAAAATCGGATCTAAAAAACGACGCGCGATTTTTGATTTTGGACCTGTGTATCTTGCCATTTTAAATTAATTTACACGGAGAGGTTATGAATTAAGGCTTTGTCCTTCGATAACCGTATTCTCTTCTTATTTATACTTGAGTATATTATACTCTTCTTCTTTTCGGAGGTCTACAACCGTTATGTGGTAAAGGAGTAACATCAATGATTTCAGTTACTTCAATTCCATTGTTATGCAAAGATCTCATAGCAGACTCACGTCCCCCACCTGGTCCTTTTACATATACTTTCACTTTACGAAGTCCGAAATCATGAGCTTCTTTTGCACAATCCTCAGCAGCAACCTGTGCAGCATAAGGAGTGTTCTTTTTAGAACCTCTAAAACCCATCTTTCCCGCTGAAGACCAAGAAATAACTTGACCAGCGTTGTTAGTCAAAGAAATAATGATATTGTTGAAGGTAGCATGGATATGCGCTTCGCCAATAGCATCTACTTTGACAATCTTCTTCTTTTTTTGATTAGACTTTGCCATTTTTACTTTAATTATTTAGTCGCTTTTTTCTTGTTCGCAACTGTTTTTCTCTTACCTTTTCTCGTACGAGAGTTGTTTTTCGTGTGTTGACCTCTTAACGGAAGACCAGAACGATGACGAATTCCTCTGTAACAACCGATATCCATTAATCGTTTAATGTGTAATTGAACTTCTGAACGAAGTGCACCTTCCACTTTAATTTCATTTAATGAATTACGAATCGCTCCAAGCTGATCGTCATTCCAATCTTGAACTTTGATGTTTTCATCAATACCACTAGACTTCAAAATTTGCGCTGAAGTGCTACGTCCAATTCCGTAGATGTAAGTCAAACCGATTACACCTCTCTTGTTTTTTGGTAAATCTATACCTGCAATACGTGCCATACTTTAAAATTTTACCCTTGTCTTTGTTTAAGTTTAGGATTTTTTTTATTAATCACATAAACCACACCTTTTCTTTTAACGATTTTACAATCTGCAGATCGTTTTTTCACTGAAGCTCTAACTTTCATTCTTATTTAATTTTTGAAGTTATTCTTATTTATACCTAAAAGAGATTCTTCCTTTTGATAAATCATAGGGAGACATCTCAACTTTAACACGGTCACCTGGTAAAATTTTAATGTAAAACATTCTCATTTTACCTGATATATGAGCTGTTAAAACGTGACCATTTTCTAACTCTACTCGAAACATTGCGTTTGAAAGAGCTTCTGTAATCACTCCATCTTGTTCAATTGATGCTTGCTTTGCCATTTCTTAAATTCCAGATAATTCGTTTGCCGTTCTTCTTCCTCTTACACGAGTCCCTTCCATCAAACCATCCATGTGACGATTCAATAAATAAGATTCTATTTGCTGCAAGGTATCTAATACAACACCAACCATAATTAACACTGAAGTTCCACCAAAAAACATTGCAAAGGCATCATTTACTCCGGCAATCTTAGCTATTGCTGGTAATATAGCGACGATTGCTAAAGACAAAGAACCAGGGAAAGTAATACGAGAGACCAAAGTATCAATGTATTCAGCAGTATCTTCACCAGGTCTAACACCAGGAATAAAACCACCATTTCTTTTTAATTCATCAGCAATTTTTCTTGGATTGATCATAATTGCCGTATAGAAATAAGTAAAGACGATAATCAAAACAGCTAACAAAGAATTGTATCCAATCCCATATGGATCGCCCAATTGTCTTTGTATAAATCCAGGTTGCGCATTACTAGTAAACAGCATTACTGGTATTGTCATAATTGCTTGAGCGAAAATGATAGGCATAACCCCACTCGCATTCACTTTTATTGGTAAATAATCTCTTGCACCTTGCGCGTCAACTGATCTAGCTCCAACAACTCTTTTAGCAGTATTTAATGGAATCTTTCGAACCCCCTGCACAATTAAAATCGTCCCCATTACCACAAGCATAAAAGCTATGATTTCGATTACAATTTTAATTAAATTATCTTTACTAATTCCAACTTCAGCAGTAAACGCTTGTGGAAAACGAGCAAGAATTCCTACCGTAATCAACAATGAAATACCATTCCCAATTCCTTTATCAGTTATTCTTTCTCCTAACCAAACAGCAAACATAGATCCTGCAATTAACACAAGAATCGTTTGTCCCCACCAAAATGTTGAAGCATCCACAGGTAAAGCACCTTTTGAATCAACATACATTTTCAGATAACTAGGAGCTTGCAGTCCGCAAATAATTATGGTTAAAATACGTGTATAATTGTTGATACGCTTAGTTCCTGACTCGCCTTCATTCTGCATTTTTTGAACAGCTGGAACAGCCATACCTAGTAACTGCATAATAATAGATGCACTTATATAAGGCATGATTCCAAGAGCCATTACAGATGCATTTGAAAAACCACCACCCGAAAAAAGTGACAATAAAGTTTCAAGTGCATTTTGACCACCTGCTTTTTGAGCATTTTGAAGAGCAGTATAATTAACGCCTGGCAAAATAATAAATGATCCAACCCGGTAAATTAGAATGAGAGAAAGAGTTAAAATAATTCTCTTTCTCAATTCTTCCACTTTCCAAATGTTCTTAATGTTCTGTATAAACCGTTTCATTCTATAAAATAGTTGGCAAAGTTAATTAGATTTCTGAACAATTACCACCTTTTTCTTCAATTACTGATTTCGCAGACCCTGAAAATTTGTGTGCAGTAACGTTAACCTTAGCTGATAACTCACCTCTACCTAAGATTTTTACCAATTCATTTCTTGAAACAAGACCATTATCACGCAATACTTCAGGCGTAATTTCAGTAATATTCTTGCGTTCAAACAATGATTGAATCATATCTAAATTAATAGCTTTATATTCAACACGGTTGATATTTTTGAAACCAAATTTAGGTACACGTCTTTGAAGTGGCATTTGCCCACCCTCAAAACCGATTTTTGTTTTGTAACCTGATCTTGATTTTGCTCCTTTGTGACCTCTTGTAGAAGTTCCACCTCTACCTGATCCTTGTCCACGTGCTATTCTCTTACGGTTTTTCGTAGAGCCATCTGCGGGAGTTAAATTTTCTAAATTCATCGTAAATTCGTTTTATAAGTTTTACTCAACAACTTTCAAAAGATGTTGTACTTTCTTTACCATACCAAGGATTTGTGGAGTAGCCTCTTTTTCAAGAGTCTGATTCAACTTTTTAAATCCTAACGCAACAAGCGTAGCCTTTTGATCAGCTGGGCGATTAATAGCACTTCTTACATGCTTAATTTTAATTGTAGCCATAATAATATCTATTAACCGTTAAATACTTGATCAATTGTAATACCACGTTGTTTTGCCACTGCAACCGCATCTCTCATGCGAGATAATGCATCAATTGTAGCTTTAACAACATTGTGAGCATTTGAAGACCCTTGCGATTTTGCTAGTACGTTGTGAATACCAACACTTTCTAATACAGCACGCATTGCACCACCTGCAATAACACCTGTACCTTCTGAAGCTGGTTTAAGTAATACTTCTGCACCACCAAATTTACCTTTTTGAGTATGAGGAACTGTTCCTTTCAAAATTGGAACTTTAATCAAGTTCTTTTTCGCATCCTCTATACCTTTAGTAATAGCTTCAGTAATCTCTTTCGCTTTTCCTAAACCATGACCAACGATTCCGTGCTCATCTCCAACAACTATAATAGCTGAGAAAGTAAAGTTACGACCTCCTTTAGTTACTTTCGTAACACGGTTTACAGCAACAAGCTTATCTTTAAGCTCTATATCTGAAGGTTTTACCCTGTTTAATACTTGTGCCATAATTTAAAATTTAAGTCCAGCCTCTCGAGCTGAGTTAGCTAATGATTTAACTCTACCGTGATATAGATATCCGTTACGATCGAACACAACTGATTCTATTCCAACTTTTATTGCTTTTGCAGCAACTTCTTTTCCTATAATACCAGCTTGATCAGATTTATTTTCTTTTCCTACTGCCTTATTTTTGAAAGAAGATGCTGACACCAATGTTTTTCCTGCAACGTCATCCACTAACTGAGCATAAATTTGCTTGTTGCTTCTGAACACAGTTAAACGTGGCGTCTTAGAAGTACCAGTAATTCTTTTTCTGATTCTTCTTTTAATCTTTGCTCTTCTATTTATCTTACTAAATGCCATGATAATAACTAATTATTTTTTACCTGCAGCTTTACCCGCTTTTCTTCTTATTTCTTCACCTAAGTAACGAACACCTTTTCCTTTGTATGGCTCTGGCTTGCGAAGGGAGCGAATTTTGGCTGCTACTTGACCTAAAAGTTGCTTATCAATCGACTGTAAAGTAACGATTGGTGCTTTCCCTTTTTGGGTGTCTGCGGTAACCATAATTTCTTTAGGCAGTTTGAACACAATTGGATGAGAGTATCCTAAAGCTAACTCCAACATTTGACCTGTTGCAGTAGCACGGAAACCAACTCCTATTACTTCTAACTCCTTTTTGTACCCTTCCGATACTCCAACAACCATATTTGCAATTAAAGCACGGTATAAACCATGTTTTGCACGGTGCGCTGGGCTCTCTGATTCGCGGCTCAAAGTTATTACGTTTTCCTCAACTGCTACCGTTATACAAGATTCAATCTCTTGAGATAACTCACCTTTGGAACCCTTAACGATAACAGCGTTACCTTCTAACTTGACGTTTACTCCACTCGGGATGTTAACTGGGGATTTTCCTATCCTTGACATTTTACACTTATTAAAGATTAATAAACATAACAGAGAACTTCACCTCCGATGTTATGCGTTTTTGCTTCTTTGTTTGTGATTATACCTTTAGAAGTTGAAACAATCGCTATACCTAATCCGTTCAATACGCGGGGCAAGTTATCTGCACCACAATATTTTATAAGACCTGGTCTAGAAGCTCTCTCCAATTTTGTAATTGCAGGAACCTTTGTTGACTGGTTATACTTTAAAGCGATTTTAATCACTCCTTGCTTATCATCCTCTTCAAACTTGAAATTAGTGATGTACCCTTGATTATATAAAATCTGAGTCATCGCCTTTTTCACATTTGAACCAGGAATTTCGACCATTTTAAGACGAGCCGAACTTGCGTTACGGATTCTCGTTAAAAAATCTGCGATAGGATCTGTATTCATAATTTTCCTATTATTCTTTAATTACCAACTTGCTTTCTTTACTCCTGGGATCTTACCAGCCAATGCCATTTCACGGAAAGTTACCCTTGAAATACCAAATTGTCTTATGTAACCTCTAGGGCGACCTGTCAATCCACAACGATTATGTAAACGAATTTTTGATCCGTTAACCGGCATTTTTTGAATAGCCATCATAGCATCCCATTTTGCAGCTTGAATATCTTCAGAAGTGCTAGTTGACTTTAAAATTGTAGTCAATTCTTCACGTTTCTTCGCATATCTTGCAACACATTTTTCTCTCTTGCGCTCACGCGCTTTCATCGATTCTTTAGCCATCTCTACTTATTTTTTAATAAATGGAAAACCAAAAGCATCTAACAATGCTTTCCCTTCTTCATCATTCTCAGCAGTTGTCACGAAAGTAATATCCATTCCTAGAATTTTATTTACTTTATCGATGTCGATTTCAGGAAAAATGATGTGTTCTTTTACTCCTAAATTGAAGTTTCCTCTTCCGTCAAATCCTTTTGAGTTTATACCTCTAAAATCTCTAGTTCTTGGCAAAGCAACAGAAATAAAACGATCTAAAAAATCGTACATTCTATCACCTCTCAAAGTAACTTTCGTTCCAATTGGCATTCCTTTTCTTAATTTGAAATTAGAGATATCCTTTTTAGAAACCGTTTGAACAGCTTTTTGACCAGCAATTCTTGTTAAATCTAAAACGGCATTATCAATTAATTTTTTATCAGCAACCGCATCACCCATTCCTTGGCTCAATACGATTTTTTGAAGTCTCGGTACTTTCATTACTGTTTTGTACCCGAACTTCTCAGTTAATCCAGAAATGATTTCCGTAGAATACATTTCTTTAAGTCTTGGTGTGTAACTCATTACTTAATTTCCTCCCCTGATTTTTTTGAATAACGTACTAATTTACCTTTATCATTCATTTTACGGCCGATGCGTGTAGCAATACCATTATGAACTACCATAAGATTAGAAATATGTAAAGCAGCTTCCCGCTCAACAATTCCACCTTGAGGATCAGATGCACTTGGTTTGGTGTGACGTTTAATCATGTTCACACCTTCAACAACTGCACGCAATTTTTTCTTGTCAATTGTAAGGATTTTTCCTTCTTGACCTAAAGACTCTCCGCTTAATACTTTAACGGTGTCTCCAACTTTAATGTGTAATTTCTGTTGCATAACTTACCTTGAAATTAAAGTACTTCGGGCGCTAAGGAAACAATCTTCATAAAATTGTTTTCTCTAAGCTCACGAGCTACCGGTCCAAAAATACGTGTACCTCTGATCTCACCCGCTTGATTTAAAATAACGCAAGCGTTATCATCAAAACGGATATAAGAACCATCAGCACGACGAATTTCTTTTCTTGTTCTTACGATTACCGCCTTAGCTACCTGACCTTTTTTCACGGCACCAGAGGGCGTTGCACTTTTAATAGCTACGACAATCTTGTCTCCTACAGAAGCATATCGACGTTTTGTACCACCCAATACGCGGATGCACAATACTTCTTTCGCTCCTGAATTATCAGCTACTGCTAGTCTTGATTCTTGTTGTATCATTACTAAAAATTATTTAGCTCGTTCAATAACTTCTACTAGTCTCCAGTTCTTTGATTTACTCAAAGGTCTAGTTTCCATGATTCGAACTGTATCACCCAAATGGCAATCATTATTCTCGTCATGCGCGACAAATTTAGTAGTTTTTTTCACAAACTTACCATACTTAGGGTGTTTTACTTTTCTTTCAACAGAAACTACGATAGATTTTTCCATCTTATCGCTAGCAACGATCCCTATACGTTCCTTTCTTAAATTACGCTTTTCCATATAAGCTAATTCTAAATTTTAAAGAGGCAATTAAGCCTGCGCTTCACGTTTAGTCAATTCAGTACTTAGTCTTGCAACTATTTTTCGTACTTTTTGAATCTGTATTGGATTTTCCAATGGGGCAACACTATGAGTTAATTTTAACTTCGATAGTTGCTCAGAGAAATAAACTACACGACCCTTCAAGTCTTCAACTGAAAGCTTTGTGATTTCTTGCATCTTCATATTAATTACTATTTTTCAGGTATAACATAATCGTTACGAACAACGAATTTACATTTTACTGGCATTTTTTGAGCTGCTAAACGAAGCGCTTCTTTTGCTGTTTCGTATGGTACACCATCCGCTTCAAACAAAATACGACCTGGTTTTACAACTGCTACCCAGTGACTTGGAGCACCCTTACCTTTACCCATACGAACTTCAGCTGGCTTTGAGGTAACTGGTTTGTCAGGGAAAATTCTGATCCACACTTTTCCTTCACGTTTCATATATCGTGTAACCGCAATACGCGATGCCTCGATTTGACGTGATGTAATCCATGCTGGCTCCAAAGTTTTAAGTCCGAAAGATCCGAAAGATACCGTACTACCTTTGTGGGCAATACCTCTATTTCGTCCTTTTTGAACTCTTCTAAATTTACTTCTTTTTGGCTGTAACATCTTTTAAAAATTTTACTGTCCTAACTTATTTTTTCTTTCTTTTATTTCCCATTGGCTTACGTCCTGCTCCAACTCCTGGCTTCCCTGGAGTTGATGCTGACATTCCCACATTAGGAGAAAGGTCACGTTTTCCATACACCTCACCTTTGCATATCCACACTTTGATACCCAATCGGCCATAAGTTGTATGAGCTTCTGCAAGCGCATAATCGATGTCAGCTCTGAACGTATGTAACGGAGTACGTCCATCCTTGTACATCTCTGAACGAGCCATTTCTGCACCATTGACACGTCCGGAAATTTTGCATTTGATTCCTTCAGCGCCCATTCGCATTGTACTCGCAATAGACATTTTGATAGCTCTTCTAAAAGAAATACGAGCTTCAATTTGACGAGCGATACCATCAGCAACTAAACGAGCATCCAATTCAGGACGTTTAACCTCGAAAATATTGATTTGAATATCTTTCTTCGTCAATTTTTTTAACTCTTCTTTCAATTTATCAACCTCTTGTCCACCTTTACCAATGATTACTCCTGGTCTTGCTGTATTAATTGTTACAGTAACCAATTTAAGAGTTCTCTCAATAATGATTTTTGCAATATTAGCTCTAGATAGACGAGCATTTAAATATTTACGGATTTGATCATCTTCTACAAGTTTTTCCTTGTAATCATTTCCTCCATACCAATTAGACTCCCATCCATGGATGAAGCCTAGTCTGTTTCCTATTGGATTCGATTTTTGTCCCATCTTATGCTACCTTAATTGCACCATCAACTGTAATGGTAACGTGATTTGATCTTTTTCTAACTCTGTGAGCTCTTCCTTGTGGAGCAGGTTGAATTCTTTTCAACATTGCACCACCACCAACTTCGATTGATTTAACAATTAACGTTTCATCTTCAATGCTCTTTCCTTCATTTTTTTGTTCCCAGTTAGCAATTGCTGAACGCAATAACTTCCCTAAACTTGTAGAAGCATTTTTTGAATTGTGGTTTAAAATGTTTAAAGCTTTATTTACTTCAACACCTCTGACAAGATCAGCTACCAATCTCATTTTTCTTGGAGCAATTGGAGAATCATTTAATCGAGCAAAGGCCAATGTAGTCCTTGCTTCTTTCATGTTCTCAGCTCTCAATCTTTTTCTAGCACCCATACTATTTGCTATTAAATTCTATCTTTTTTTATCTTTCTTATTACCACCATGACCACGGAAGTTACGAGTTGGAGAAAATTCCCCCAATTTGTGACCCACCATGTTCTCTGTAGCAAAAACTGGAATAAATTTATTCCCATTATGTACAGCGAATGTCAACCCAACGAAGTCAGGTGTGATAGTAGAAGCACGAGACCAAGTTTTGATCACTGCTTTGCTTTCTGATGCTTTTGCATTATCCACACGTATCATTAATTTATAATGCACAAACGGTGGTTTCTTCAACGAACGACTCATATCCTATTTATTTTTTTCTTCTAGAGACGATAAACTTATCTGAATATTTTTGCTTGTCACGTGTTCTGAATCCTTTTGCAGGAATAGAATTACGTGATCTTGGATGGCCTCCAGAACTTTTTCCTTCACCACCTCCCATAGGGTGATCCACTGGATTCATCACAACACCACGTACACGTGGACGACGACCCAACCATCTAGATCTACCTGCTTTACCAGATACCACTAAATTGTGTTCAGAATTAGAAACTGATCCAATTGTTGCTCTACAAGTAGTTAAAATCAATCTGATTTCACCTGAAGGCATTTTAACAATTGCATACTTACCATCACGAGCGTTCAGTTGTGCATATGTTCCTGCACCACGAGCAACTGCTCCACCTTTTCCTGGTTTTAATTCGATATTGTGAATTACAGTACCAAGAGGAATATCACTTAAGAAAAGTGTGTTTCCAACATTAGGAGCTGCAGTTTTTCCTGAAACAACTGTGTCACCAACTTTTAAACCGTCTGGTGCAACAATATAACGTTTCTCTCCATCTGCATAGAACAATAAAGCAATACGAGCAGTTCTATTCGGATCATATTCGATCGAATTAACCGTAGCTGGTACTTCTTCTTTATCGCGTTTAAAATCAATAATACGGTATTTTTGCTTGTGACCACCTCCAATGTAACGCATGGTCATTCTACCGTCATTATTACGACCACCATTCTTACTGATACCTACTACTAAGCTCTTTTCAGGAACTCTCGTAGTGATCTCTTTGTAATCACTGTTGATCTTGTGTCTTTGCCCTGGAGTTGTAGGCTTGAATTTCTTAAGACTCATCTTTTTGAACTACTTAAAAATTAGTAAACAAATCAATCGTTTCTCCATCTGCTACTGTCACAACTGCCTTTTTCCAAGGGTTGTTAGGTTGCTCAACGATACCTCTATTTGTGTGTTTCACTGAGGATTTACCGCCGCCATATGTCATTGTACGAACTTCAGTTACGTGAACTGAGTACAGTTTCTCGACAGCATTTTTTATTTCAATTTTGTTAGCCTTTTTATCAACTGAAAAAGTAAAACGGTTGAATTTTTCACCAGCCGCTGTTGCTTTTTCTGAAATGATAGGCTTTTTGATAATTACTTTCATTCCAATTAGTTTAAGATCTTTTCGATAACTTCAATTGAACTTTCAGCCATAACAATTTTCTTCGCATTTAACACATCATATGTATTAACTGAATCAGCTGTTACCACCTTAATTCTTCCTAGGTTACGTGATGACCAATAAACATTGTCATTTTGAGAACCTAATATCATCAAAACTTTTTCGTTTTCTAGTTTTAAACCAGCTAACATTGCTTTGAATTCTTGTGTCTTAGGAGACGCCATTTGTAAATCTTCTAAAACAAGAATCGCTTCCGATTTCATTTTATAAGCAAATGCAGATTTTCTAGCTAAACGTTTTAATTTAACGTTTAATTTGAAATGGTAATTTCTTGGACGAGGTCCAAAAATACGACCACCACCAACTCTAGTTCCAGATTTAATATTACCAACACGCGCACCACCGGTACCCTTTTGTTTTTTAATCTTTCTACTAGATCCTGCTATTTCAGCTCTCTCTTTCGCTTTGTGCGTTCCTTGACGACGATTTGCCAAGTGTTGCTTTACGTCTAAATAGATTGCATGATCATTTGGTTCAATACCAAAAATAGCATCTGAAAGCGTTACTTTCTTAGAAGTAGCTTTTCCTTTTGAGTCAAATACTGTTACTTCCATTAGTTTTGTAAAATTACGGTTGAACCTTTAGCTCCAGGAATTGATCCTTTCACTACTATCAAATTCCTATCAGCTAATACTTTAAGAATTTGAAGATTCTCAATCATTACTCGAACATTTCCTGTTTGACCAGCCATACGCATTCCTTTGAATACACGTGCTGGATAAGAAGCTGCACCGATAGATCCTGGAGCACGCAAACGATTATGCTGACCGTGTGTTGCTTGACCAACTCCACCGAAACCATGACGTTTCACTACCCCTTGGAAACCTTTTCCTTTTGAAGTACCAACTACTGCAACGAACGCACCTTCCTCGAAGATGTTTACATCCACTACATCACCAAGATTTAAATTATCAAATCCTTTAAATTCAGCTAACTTCGCTTTTGGCGTCGTTGTTGCTTTTTTAAAGTGACCTTTCAATGCATTTGGAGTGTTTTTTTCTTTTCTCTCTCCAAATCCTAATTGAATGGCTTCATAACCATCTCGGTCTTGTGTTTTAACCTGAGTTACAACGCAAGGACCAGCCTCTATCACTGTGCATGGTGTAGCCTTACCCTCGGCACTGTAGATGCTAGTCATTCCGACTTTCCTACCAATTATTCCCGGCATACTTTATTTATTTATTAAACTTTAATTTCTACGTCAACTCCACTAGGAAGCTCTAATCTCATCAATGCATCTACTGTTTTTGAAGATGAACTGTAAATATCTAAAAGACGTTTGTACGAGCATAATTGAAATTGCTCACGTGCTTTTTTCATTACGTGTGGAGATCTTAATACTGTGTAAATTCTTTTGTGAGTTGGCAATGGAATTGGTCCACTAACTACTGCACCTGTAGCTTTTACAGTTTTTACGATTTTTTCAGCAGACTTATCTACCAAGTTATGATCGTAAGATTTTAATTTAATTCTAATTCTTTGGCTCATTATAATACTATTAAGCGTTGACTTTTCCTTGAACTTTAGCGATTACAGCATCAGCAACATTTCTTGGTGCTTCTGTAAAATGTGAGAACTCCATACTTGAAGTAGCACGACCAGATGTTATTGTTCTCAATTGAGTAACGTATCCGAACATTTCTGATAATGGAACATCTGCCTTTACAACTTTTGATCCAGCTCTATCATCCATACCTTTCATTAATCCTCTACGTCTGTTCAAATCACCTACAACATCACCCATATTCATTTCTGGTGTTACCACCTCTAATTTCATAATAGGCTCAAGAAGAACTGGTTTGCACTTTTTAACTGCATCACGGTATGCCATTCTAGCACACACTTCGAAAGATAAAGCATCAGAATCCACATCATGGTAAGATCCATCCAGTAATGTTACTTTCATAGAATCCACGATATATCCTGCTAATACTCCATTTTTCATTGAATCTCTAAATCCTTTTTCAACAGATGGTACAAACTCACGAGGAACATTTCCTCCTTTTACAGAGTTAACAAATTCCAAACCTGTTTTTTCAGGATCAGTTTGAGGTTCAATTCTAACCAAAATATCAGCAAATTTACCACGACCACCTGATTGCTTTTTGTAAGCCTCACGATGTTCAACAGAACCTGTTATTGCCTCTCTGTATGAAACTTGAGGAGCTCCTTGATTTACTTCAACTTTGAATTCTCTTTTCAAACGGTCAATAATAATCTCAAGGTGCAACTCACCCATTCCACTAATAATCGTTTGACCAGTATCTTCGTCTGTATTAACTCTAAAAGTAGGATCTTCCTCAGATAATTTATTTAAACCAATAGACAATCTATCTGTATCCGCTTGCGTTTTAGGTTCGATTGCTAATCCAATAACTGGGTCAGGAAAATTCATAGATTCAAGAACAATTTGGTGCTTTTCATCACATAAAGTATCTCCTGTACGGATATCCTTAAATCCAACAACTGCCCCAATATCTCCAGCTCCTAATTCCTCCACTTGATTTTGCTTATTAGCATGCATTTGGAAGATACGAGAAATACGTTCTTTATTATCTGATCTGGTATTAAAAACATACGATCCAGCTTGCAAGTTTCCTGAATAAGCACGAATAAAACACAAACGACCTACGAAAGGATCTGTTGCAATTTTAAATGCTAATGCAGCGAATGGTTCATCATATGAAGGTTGACGAGTTACTTCTTCACCTGTTTTTGGATTTACTCCTGTAATTCCTTCCACATCCATTGGTGAAGGTAATATCTCCATTACCATATCCAACATTGCTTGAACTCCTTTATTTTTAAAAGCAGATCCACACATCATAGGAACAACTTTTCCTGCAATAGTAGCTTCTCTTAAAGCATCAAGAATTTCTCTTTCTGTTAAAGAATTTGGATCTTCAAAATATTTTTCCATTAAAGTATCATCGAACTCAGCAACTGCTTCCAATAATTCTTCTCTTAATTGACGAGCTTCATCAATAATATCTGCAGGAATTTCAATTTCTTTGAAAGTCATACCCATATCGGCTTCATTCCAAACAATTCCTTTAAAATTAATTAAATCAACTACTCCTTGAAAATCATCCTCCGCTCCAATATTTAATTGAAGTGGTAAAGCATGACTACCAAGCATTTCTTTCACTTGCTTACAAACAGCCAAAAAATCTGCACCTGAACGGTCCATTTTATTTACAAAACCAATTCTTGGTACATTGTAATTGTTTGCTAGTCTCCAGTTTGTTTCAGATTGAGGCTCAACACCATCCACTGCAGAAAACAAAAACACCAAACCATCAAGTACACGTAATGAACGGTTTACTTCAACTGTAAAATCAACGTGTCCCGGAGTATCAATGATATTCATATGATATTCTTGTCCGCGATATTGCCATTTTAAAGTAGTAGCCGCAGAAGTAATAGTGATACCTCTTTCTTGCTCTTGCTCCATCCAATCCATTGTAGCACCACCATCATGTACTTCTCCAATTTTGTGGTTTACACCACCATAATAAAGAATACGCTCTGTAGTAGTTGTCTTACCCGCATCAATGTGAGCAGCAATACCAATATTTCTAGTAAATTTAAGATCTCTAGCCATTACTATTAGAATCTAAAGTGTGAGAATGCTTTGTTCGCCTCAGCCATTCTTAAAGTGTCTTCTTTTTTCTTATAAGCAGCTCCTTCTTCTTTCGAAGCAGCGATAAACTCAGCAGCTAATCTATTCGCCATTGTTTTCTCATTACGCTTACGTGAATAACCAATCATCCATTTCATTGCTAAAGACTGTTTACGGTCTTCACGAACTGGAGTGGGGATTTGGAAAGTTGCACCACCAACACGTCGGCTTCTAACCTCTACGCTTGGAGTTACATTCTCTAAACCTTTTTTAAATATATCTAAACCTACAGAGTCTTCAATTTTAGATTCGATTATATCAATCGCATCGTAAAATATTTTAAACGCTAAGGTTTTCTTCCCGTCGTACATTAAATTATTAACGAACTTAGTTACCAGAACCTCATTGAAACGCGGATCCGGAAGGATGGTAATCTTTTTGGCTTTTCTTCTTCTCATCGTATTAAAGCTTTAAAATTATTTCTGTTTAGGTCTCTTAGTTCCATACTTCGAGCGACGTTGTGTTCTTCCTTCAACACCCGCAGTAT
>CAMDAO010000034.1 GCA_945888595.1 Chryseobacterium gleum
CTCCATGGGGATAAAATGTTGGTTTTCGAATCTCCATTTTGTGTTGAAGTTGACACAAAAGATGATTTTGAATATCTTGAATTTCAAATAGAAAAAGAAGGCTCCACTTTAATAAATTTTCATAACAATAATAAATAGATTTTATGTCAGGACTAGGCTTTTCGCATATACCAAAGGAGGTAAAACGTATAGAAACTAAATATAGATCGATTGTTACTAAAATACCAGTTCCAGAAAGTTTACCAATTTTAGAAAGAGTTTATGAAACAGAGTCACATTCTATGCACGGACAATTACCAATTATTTGGGATCGTGCAGAAGGAGTGCAAGTCTCTGATTCTTGGGGAAATAAGTGGTTAGATTTTTCAAGTACAATTTTTGTAACGAATGCTGGTCATGGAAATAAGAGAATTGTTGATGCTTTAAAAAAAGTTATAGATAAGCCGCTTTTACACACCTACACTTTTACATCTCCCGAGCGTTTTGAATATTTAAATTATTTAATTTCTAATACTCCGAAACAATTTGAAAAAGCATTTTTGTTATCAGCTGGTACAGAAGCAACTGAAGCAACATTAAAATTAATGAGATTAAATGGAATTAAACTTGCCAAAAAGAAAGGTGGAATTTTATGCTTTGAAGGTAATTGGCATGGAAGAACACTTGGTGCTCAAATGATGGGATGGAATCCGAGTCAAAAAGAATGGATCGGGTATTTAGATCCTAATATTTATCATTTGCCTTTTCCGTACCCTTGGAGACTAGAGGCGATTGAAAATCCAAGAAAGTTCTTTAGGGATAGTATAAAAGAATTAATTGAAAGTAAAAACATTAATCCTAAAACTGATTTGTGTGGAATTATGATGGAAACCTTTCAGGGTTGGGGCGCAGTTTTTTATCCTAAAGAATTTGTTCAAGAAGTTGCACTTTTTGCAAAAGAAAATGATTTATTATTGACCTTTGATGAAATGCAAGCGGGCTTTGGAAGAACTGGCGAATTATTTGGATATATGAATTATGATGTTGAACCAGATTTGCTTGCATGTGGAAAAGGCGCTAGTTCTAGTTTGCCATTAGCCGTTGTACTTGGAAGTAAGGAAATTATGGATTTACCTGGAATTGGTTCTATGAGTTCTACCCATTCAGCAAATCCATTAGTATGTGCTGCTGGTTTAGCAAATATGAAAGCATTAATTGAAGATGGATTAATTGTAAATTCAAAAAAACTTGGAGTTTTATTTCATGAAAGACTTAATCTATTACAAAAAAGATATCATAACTATATTTCGTCTATACAAGGTATTGGGTTGTTAGCAGCAGTAATTTTTACTGACACAAATAATAACCCATTAAGTCAGCTTTGTGATTTAATAAGTGAGAAATGTTTACAAACTGGTCTTCTAGTTGTTCACACAGGTAGAGAATCAATAAAATTAGCACCACCACTTGTAATAAATGAAGAACAATTACTAGAAGGGATTCAAACATTTACAACTGCTGTTGAGGAAAGTATATTGGAATTATATGGTGCTTAATACTAGACATACAGGATTCGTTGTGTTGGATTTGGGAAGGTTTATAAAGTTTTATGAGGGATTTGGGTTAAAATTAGTATCTAGAATGATTGAGGAAGGTGATTATATAGATAAGCTCGTAAGTTTGAATGATGTTAAGTTAGAATGGGCAAAACTTTCTTTACCAGACGGATCATTAATTGAATTACTTCAATACCATACTCACATTGATTCATCACATATAAATGGGGAAGTTCAATTATCCTATAGGTTAGGATGCTCACATATTGCATTGACTGTAAGGGATATTGAAAAAGCAATTGAATATATTTGTTTATCAGGTGGATCTGTTAAAAACAAATATCAAATCTCTCCAGATGGTAAAGTAAAAGTTGCCTATTGTTATGATATGGAGGGTAATATTTTAGAAATTGTTCAAGAATTAAAATTATAAAATAATGGCAGACTATTTAAAAGTTGTGTACGACACAAAGTCTCATCCGCAGACAACATATCCAGGTAAACTATGTTCTTATTTATTCCACACATTTCAAATGCAGAAAGGTCAAAAATTTTTAGAACCTGGTTGTGGTAGAGGAGAATTTTTAGAAGAATTCAATAAACTAGGCTTGGATTGTTATGGAATAGATTTAAGTGAGTATTCTGGAACAATGTGTCCTGATGTTGAAGTAAAAAAGAAAGTTGATTTAGAAAATGACACATGGCCCTTTCCAGATAATTATTTCGATATTATATACAATAAATCATTAATGGAGCACTTAAGAAATCCTGATAGATTTTTAGTAGAAGCTCGAAGGGTTTTAAAACCAGGCGGTAAAATTATATGTTTAATACCAGATTGGGAGTCTAACTATAAAACATACTTTGATGATTTTACCCATAGGACTCCATTTACAAGTGTATCATTGTCGGATATTTATAAAATAACTGATTACAACAACATCAAGGTTTATAAGTTTAGACAACTTCCAATTGTTTGGAGATATCCTATTATCAATGTATTTTGTAAGTTAATTTCTCCATTGATACCAGTAAGAACAAAAAATAAATTTCTCAGATGGTCTAGAGAATTAATGTTAATTGGTTATGCAGAGAAATAAATCATTATGAATCTTGAATTAACAAATTTACAAGTCATAGTAATCGGAGGTACCAATGGAATTGGGTTGTCAATTACTAAAAATTTTCTTTTAGAAGGAGCTGTTGTCCATATAATTTCTAGAAATATAAACAATAATTTAAAAACTGAGTTAGAACAAAAATATCCCTCTAGTGTATTTTTTTATCAAGCCGATGCTACAATTGAAGAATCACTTAATCATACTTATCCCCAAGTATTACAAAATTCAAAAAATAAAATTGATATATTGATATCAAATGTTGGAAATGGTAATGGCGTATCAGATGCTGTCCCGAAAAAAGAGGATTGGAATTCATCTTGGGATACAAATTTTATTAGTGGATTGAATTCAACAAGAATTTTTTTTAAAAAAATTTCCGAATCTAACGGATCAATTACATTTATTTCTTCAATAGCTGGCATTGAATATTTAGGTGCTCCAATTAGTTATTCAACTGCAAAGTCAGCATTAATTGCTTTTGCTAAATCACTTTCTCATAAATTAGCACCAAACGTAAGAGTGAATGTTGTAGCCCCAGGGAATATATGGGTCGAGAATGGTGTCTGGGATAATAAAATAAAAAAAAATAAAGAGTTAGTAATTCAAATGTTAAATGAAAAAGTACCTTTAAGACGTTTTGGATTAGCAGAGGAGGTTAGTGATTTAGTATTATTTATTAGTTCATTCAGGGCATCATTTATAACTGGTTCTTGTTTTGTAATAGATGGTGGACAAACAATAACATTATAACCATGAATCTATTTTCTTTAAAAGACAAAATAATAATAGTAACTGGAGCTTCTGGTTTACTTGGTAGAGAGCATGTAAAAGCAATAGTCGATGCGGGTGGAATTCCTGTATTGTTAGATTTAAATCAGAATATACTAGATGAACAAGTTACAGAATTAAAAAAACAATTTAGTCAGAATATATCTGGATATGCGGTTGATATAACCGATGAAGAAAAAGTAAAAAAAAATTGTGCAGAGATTGTATTAAAGTATGGTAAAATTGATGGTTTAGTCAATAATGCAGCAAATAACCCCAAAGTAGAAAATTCAATTGAAATTAATTTTTCAAGATTAGAAAATTTTCCGGTTAGTGTTTGGGATAAAGATCTAGAAGTTGCATTAAAAGGCACATTTCTATGTATTAAATATTATGGTTTTGAAATCTCTAAAAACATAGAAGGTGGCAGTATAGTTAATATTTCATCTGATTTGGGGTTAATAGCGCCAGATCAAAGGCTTTACCAAATTGATGGCCTAAAAAATTCATTACAACCAGTTAAGCCTATAACTTATTCAGTTGTGAAAACTGGTATAATTGGCATAACTCGTTATTTAGCTACTTATTGGGCTGAAAAAAATGTAAGATGTAATGCTATTTGTCCTGGTGGAGTTGAGAATAATCAAGACCAAGACTTTGTAAATAAATTAGTCAAACTAATACCGATGAAAAGGATGGCAAGAAAAGATGAATATCATGGAGTACTTGTTTTTTTATTAAGTTCAGCATCTAGTTATATTAATGGATCTATAATTTCTGCAGATGGGGGTAGAACATCATGGTAAACAAATTCCTAATAACAACAGGACTTGAAGAAACGTGGGAAACTAATAAATCTATACTATTCCTTGGAGAATGGTGTAGGCTGCATTCACGTAAGAAGAAGTGGGAAAATATGGGAGGTGAACTCGTGCATTATCACTGGGATAATCGAGAAAAGCTTTTTAATGACTACAAAAGTATTACTGAAATATATGAAAGAATCCTAGCAGATCTTTGTAAGGAACTTAATACACGACATGGAGTTGATCACGATTTGAGGTATTGGAGAATTTTAATTGGCCCATGGTTGGGGTATTTCACTGGTATTTTTTATGATCGTTGGTTTATGATTGATTTTGTATCTAAAAAAACATCGTTGAGTACTATTATATTAACTGGGATGGATGAAGAGTTCATTCCGAATGACATGGCTAGTTTCATGAAGCTTTTTGTAGATGACGAATGGAATCATTTTATATTCGGTAAGATAATTCGAAACTATTCTTCGATAGAAATTATTGAAAAAAACAGAACAAAAAAGAAAGCTCTACACACAAAAAAAATTAAACTTACCAAAAAGCAAAAGATAAAAAGGGCAATTGCATTTTTTTATTCAAAAATTGCAAATATTTCTGCTGGGTCAAAAGGGGCTTTTTTTATTACCACTCATCTGCAAATCCGAAATCTTTTGAAATTGTTTTGGCATTTCAGACAGTTGCCTATTTTACCTAATCTTGCGGTTCCTGATAGGATAAAACCAGATTTCAATCAACGAAACTGGGAAGTGCCTGGTAGTAGTTACTCTGAATTTGAAGATCTGCTTCGTAAAATGATACCACAACAAATACCTATTGCTTATCTCGAGGGTTATTCACAACTGGTTGCTAAGAGCAAAAATATGGGTTGGCCAAAACATCCATCAATTCTGTTTACATCAAACTCATACAGCTCGGATGATATTTTTAAAACATATGCTGCAGAACATCGAAAAAAAGGCACCCCATTTGTTATTGGTCAGCATGGTGGTCATTATGGAAGTGGTAAATGGTCTATGACAGAAGATCATGAAATCGCAGTAAGTGATAAATATCTAAGCTGGGGATGGGTAGATCCATTGCGCCCCAAAATAAAACCTGTAGGACAAATCAAAATACTTAAATATCAAGGAGAAACTTATAACAAGAAAAGTGGTATGCTTCTTATTACCCATACAGCGCCTCGTTATAGCTATGTTATGTTCAGTGGTGTTGTGGCTGGACAATGGCTTGAGTATTTAAATGATCAATTTAGTTTTGTTCAGGCATTGACAGAAAAAACTCGCAATCAATTGATCGTTCGGTTATATAAAAACGATTATGGATTTAATCAACACGCAAGGTGGAAAGAAAAATTCCCTTCTCTTAAATACGACTTTGCAGTTCATAAAATGGAAGAGCTTATGAGTACTTGTAGGATCTTTGTTTCTACTTACAATGCTACCACTTATCTTGAGTCAATATCGGTAAATATTCCCACGGTAATATACTGGAATCCTAAACATTGGGAAATTCGAGATAATGCAATACCCTTTTTTGAGGAACTAAAGGCAGTAAAAATATTTCACGAAACACCAGAATCGGCAGCACAACACATTAATGATATTTGGAATAATGTGGATGCATGGTGGAATAGTGAGAATGTGCGTCAATCTGTTAATCGCTTTAGGAATTATTATTGCTACCCTGCATCAGATCTAATAGAACGCATTGAAACTGAATTAAGAAGTGTATACGTGGAGACTGTTAGTCTACCGTAATATTATGACTAAATCTACAATCAAAAAACGCTTTATATTCACAGTAAGTGCAAACGTTTTTAGAGCACTAACAAGTTTCGTAACCGGCACTTTGCTAGGTAGATATCTTGGGCCAGTATCTTACGGTAATATGTCGTTTCTTTTAGGAACGTTTATGGGAATCCGCTATTTACTAGATATGGGAAGTTCGCAGGCTTTTTTTACTTTCCTTTCACAAAGAAAACCAACACGTAAATTTGTTAATCTGTTTATTATCTGGCTCATTATTCAGTTTCTTTTGCCAATTATTTTTATTGGAATCCTTTTTCCATGGAACTGGGTTTCATCCATTTGGCACAACAATAGCAGGTTATTGGTGATACTTGCTTTTGCTGCTACTTTCATGCAAAATACAGTATGGCCTGTCTTTCAAAATGCAGGCGAATCTCAACGCCAAACAAATAGAGTACAGGGGATAGGAGTGGCATTAGGATTATTGCACCTATGTGTAATAATTATTCTTTGGTATTGGGGCAAGCTGGGTATTTATGCAATATTTATTGCAGTTGGATTAGAATATCTCATTGCTTCTATAATTGCTCAAAAACGGTTTAAATATTCTACAGATGAAATAAACCTTTTAGAAGATGAAAATAAGGCAATACTTAAGAAATATTTTTTATTCTGTTTGCCGCTGATTCCTTATACTATCTGTAGCTTTGGCTTTGAGTTTGTTGATAAATGGTTGCTACAGAATTTTGGTGGTAGTGTAGAACAGGCTTATTACGCAATAGGAATGCAGTTGTCATATATCGCACTGATAGCTACTACTTCTATCATTCGTATTTTATGGAAAGAAGTTGCGGAGGCACATTATAGTGGAAATCATGAACTGACCGGAATCTTGTATAAAAAAGTTTCTCGTGTACTATTTATGGTCGCGTGTATTTGTTCAGGTTTTCTGATACCCTGGTCAAAAGATATTCTTAAAATTTTATTTGGAAATGCATATATAGGTGGAAGTGTTACCTTGTCTATCTTGTTTCTGTATCCAATTCACCAGTCGATGGGGCAAATTGGAGGAACAATGTTGTTTGCAACGGAAAGAACTCGGATACAAGTGATTATTTCAATAATATTTATGATCAGTAGTATGATCGCTTCATATTTTTTACTAGCATCAAAAAATTCCATTATACCTGGCCTTCAGTTAGGTTCACTAGGGTTAGCACTTAAAATGGTTGTTATGCAATTCATTCAAGTCAATGCTATGGCATATATCATCTCCCGAATATTTAAATGGAAATTCGATTGGCAATATCAATTTTATAGTATGGGTGGCTGTCTTTTCATTGGATGGCTAATACAGCAGATAGTAGTGCATATTTCTACTAATATGATATCGAACGTAGTGCAAATTAGCATTGGAGGCATTTTATATTTTGTGGCAATTAGTGGGTTTATATATATTTTTCCGCAACTTGCTGGCATTGCCCGTGCTGACATTAGAAAAATTGTGGTTATATCGTTTCGTAAAATTGGAATTACCAAAGGGGGCACAGAATATTTATAATTTTAGATAAAATAAATAATCAAAGTTAAATAAAGTATAATATTGATTTCAGATGCATTTTATAACAAGAGTCTTTAGTATTGTATTTCAACATTTATAGACATTTGTATAATTCAGATAATTCAAAAAATTTACAATACTTTATCTCAAAATATTGCGGAATGAAATATTATTGTGGATAGAATTTTTCTTTCTTTTGATTCCGGCAACAAACCTTTGATTTAAATATCAGATTAAAATGGTATAAAACAAAAAAGATCGAGTATAACAATGAAATATAGTATCGTAGTTGAAGATAATGTTTGGATTGGCAAAAAATGTTACCGTCTTTTTCGGTGACAAAATAAGTGCCGGGTCTATTGCAGGAGAGGAGCAGACTCTTTAATAGTAAAAAATGTGTAACCTTATTCAATAATTGCAGCAGAACCGGCCAGAAAAATCATCAGTAGAATGCCTCAAGAAATTTCATTGGACAAATCGTACATTTAAAAAATAATTAATTTATGGGACTTAAATTTATCGATGGTAACGGGTTCTATTTAAGGGAGCTAAAATTGTCAGATGTTGAAGAAGGTAATTGGCACGCCTGGTTTAATAATCCTGAGATCACTGTGTTCCAAAACAAAGGTATATTCCCTAATACACGAGAAAAACAAAAACAGTATTTTGATTATCTAGCGACTAGTAATCACGATGTGGTATTGGCTATTATTGATAAATCATCAGGAATGCATATTGGTAATGTGGGACTACACCAGATTGATTGGGTTCATAGTTCAGCAGAACTAGGTATTGTGATTGGCGAAAAAGAGGCATGGGGAAAAAAAATTGGTAAAGAAGCCTGGCAATTAATTACAAATTATGGGTTAAACACGTTAAACCTACATAGGATTTATGCACAAATAGTTGAAGGGAACATTGCTTCTTGCAAAAGTGCAGAAGCCGCCGGGTTTAAACGAGAAGGATTAATTCGAGATGTCCTTTTTAAAAATGGAAAATACCTGAACATGATTTATTATAATTTCGTAAAGACCGAAGTTTCATAAGTAGTACAATTTTGAATTCTTTCAAGTATAGCAATATGATCAAATCAAAACCGCTAGTTGCAGCCATAAGTAGACCCGCACCCGAGAACCTTTTTAGGGAAGAATTGATGCGACTGGATAAAAACGAACGAACCACCTTATTTACGGATAGTGAATTCGATGCTCTTATGTCTACGATCAGGCCTTTCGACCTTGTGGCATACGCAGAACTTGAACCAACTTACAAGTCATTTGCAAAATGGCTGCTGATTGAACGAAATAATCTGTTACTTACATTCGGTTCTGATGCCGCTATAAAAACTATTTATGAAACTTTTATTGGGGAAGGAGATGAAGTGATTAATTTCGATCCCAATTATGCTATGTTTTCGGTATATGCCAAACTTTTTGGTGCAAAAGAAGTTGTAAAACAATACAATGAAGATTTTACTATCGATATCGATTCGCTGATTAATGTAATTAGTGAAAAAACAAAAATGGTGATTATTTCAAATCCAGGTCATAACGGGGTTGCAACTTCGAAAGAATCTATTGTTAAAGTAATTGAAACAGCTGCAAAGTATGATACGCTTGTAGTAATTGATGAAGCATATTATCATTTCAGCGATGTTACGTTGATTGACAGGATCAATGAAAATAAAAATATAATTATCGTCCGAACGCTTTCAAAAGCTTTTGGACTAGCCTCGCTGAGGGTCGGTTACCTAGTTGCATGTTCTGAACTAGTTGCAGAAATGTACCGTGTAAAACTAGTTCATGAAATTGACGGAATATCAGCTAAGATCAGCAAACACATGGTTGAAAATACCATCATAATGGAAAATTACCTGAATGCTATCAAAAAGGGTCATGAATACTTGAAGGCGCGATTCAACGATATGGGTATTACTTTTATGCCTAGCGATGCAAACTTCATTTACTTTCGGATTAACGTCAATATAGATCCTATTTTAGTCATAGAAGAATTGAAGAAAAAAATGATTTATATCCGTACGCCTATTAGAACCAAGCCATTTGATTCTTTTTTGAGAATTACTATCGGTGATACCGGACAAATGAAAATATTCTGTGATGTTCTGCAGGATATTTTCAATCAACATTATTAAGAATACATTTAAAATTTGCCATCAAATTATATGAATACTGAAAATTTAAAAATTGCTATAGTAGGATGTGGACGCATTGCTGGACATCATATTAGGGCCATAAATTCAAATAGTCTACTTACACTGGTTGCTGTATGTGATATGTTACAAGATCGTGCTAAAGAATACAGCGAAGAATTTATGATTCCGTTTTTTACAGATTATAACGTTATGCTTTCAAGTATGCCAGACATCGATATTGTTGTTATAGCAACTCCATCCGGTATGCATTTTGAACATTCTAACGATATCTTGGAAAAGTACCGTAAGCACCTGATTGTAGAAAAACCAACTTTCATGCATCCGGATCAGTTGGTGAAAATAGTAAAATTGGCGAAGGGATTCGGAAAACAAATTTTCCCGGTTTTTCAAAATAGGTATAATATAGCAGTGCAAAGGGTTAAACGTGCACTGAGCGATGGAGAACTGGGTGATATACGTATCATGAATGTAAGACTCCGCTGGTGTAGGCCACAGCGATATTACGACTTATCTGACTGGCGTGGAACTTATTCCCATGATGGCGGAGCAATTACAAATCAGGGAATTCATCATATTGATCTGCTACGTTATTTAGGTGGGGAAGTTGAGAAGGTAAATACTATCATGCGTACATTGGGTGCAAATATTGAAGTGGAAGATTCAGTCGTGTCAATTTTTACATATGATAATGGTGGCATAGGAAGCTTAGAAGTTACTACAGCAGCTAGGCCAGATGATTTTGAAGCCTCACTTTCTATAGTCGGATCAAAAGGAATGGCCCAATTAGGAGGTATTGCAGTAAATAAGTTGGAAGTATTTACACCTAAGCCTGAAGACTGTGTCACTTTCAGTGATGATTTTTCTGATTTACCTGATCGGGGCAGAGTATATGGTAGAGGTCATGCTGCTATGTATAGTGATATCGCTGCTTTTTTTATCGATCAAAGTCCTTATCCTGTAAGTATTGAAGATTGCCAATCGACACTCGAGTTATTACATTCTTTTTACAGTTCAGATGAAATCGGGGGTTGGGTAAATGTGAAAGAAAAAATTTCATCTACTCGCCTAGGCCGTGTTAATGACTCCATTTCTAATCTATACCGTACAACCTAAGCCGAAAAAAAGGCAAAAAATAAAATTCATTCAAATTAACCTATATGTATGCGTAAGATCGGAATTATACCCGCAAGAATGGCTGCTTCAAGATTTCCAGGAAAGCCATTATATAATATTATTGACAGACCCATGTTATCTCATGTATATGGAAGGGCTTCCCTTTATCAAAGCTGGGATCATCTTTCTATTGCAACATGCGACGATGAAATTGCAGAGTATGCATCAAAAAATGCATATAATTTTACAATGACTAGCTCAAAACACACTAGGGCGCTTGATAGAGTTGCGGAAGCTGTTGAAAAGATTACAGAATTCGAAGTTTCAGATGACGATATAATCATCAATGTACAGGGCGATGAGCCTATGATACATCCTGATATGTTTGACATATTAATAGAACCATTGCTTAAACATTCACATATACATGCCACAATACTGGCCATGTTGATTGAAGAAGAAGAGATTTGGAGAAATCCAGATACGGTTAAACTGATTTATAATGAAAAAGGAGAAGTATTATATACATCTAGAGCAGCCATTCCTTTCAATAATAATAGATTTACTAAAGAAATGCAGGCAAGACGAATATATGGCCTTTTTGCCTTTAAATGGAAATATCTGAAACAGTTTTCAGCTCACTCGGAAACAAGACTTGAGAAACTGGAATCATGTGATAGTAATAGGGTTTTTGAAATGGATTTTAGTCAATACATAGCACCATATCCTTTTATTAAATCTTATTCGGTTGACAATGTTAAAGATATTGAACTTGTAGAAGCCAATATTAAACAGGATAAATATTGGGGTACTTATTAATAATCGAAGGAAATAAAAAATGAAAATAAAAGTTTCTACTGTCGCTTTTTCTATGAATAAAGAGTTAGTGCATAAATTGAAAACTACTTTTCAAGATGTAGTTATCAATGACCAAGGCAAAAGGTTCAGCAGGGATGAATTGATTAGTTACTTTTCAGATGCTGACGCAGTTATAGTTGGTCTAGAAAAAATTGATGAATCTATTTTGCTAGAATTGCCACGTTTAAAGATTATAGCCAAATATGGTGTGGGTCTTGATAATATTGACCTAGATGCATGTAGGAAACACAATATAGAAGTTGGTTGGACGCCAGGAGTTAATAAAAATTCTGTTGCTGAAATGGCGCTTGGATTTATGTTGATGCTAACTCGCAATCTCTATGTTACATCAAACCAGTTGAAACAGGGTAATTGGAATAAATCGGGCGGCTTTTCAATGACCAATCAAACGATTGGAATCATTGGAATGGGACATATAGGGAAGGAGCTTGCAAGCCTTCTTACTGTTTTTGATTGTAAAATACTTGCAAATGATATAATAGATATAGACACAAGAAACTTTCCGAATGTACAGATGGTAAATAAAGAATTATTGTACAAGAACAGCGATATTATTTCTGTTCATACACCATTGACTCCTCTCACAAAAAACATGATTGGCGAACAAGCTTTTTCACTAATGAAAAAAACAGCGGTTATCATTAATACTGCTCGTGGTGGGATCGTTGATGAATTAGCACTTAAAAAGGCACTCAATAATAAAAGTATTGCCGGCGCTGCATTAGATGTCTACGAAACAGAACCTCCGACCGATACTGAATTACTTCAGTTTGACAATCTTATCTGTACTCCACATATTGCAGGCAACTCATATGAGGCTGTACTAGCAATGGGCGAAGCAGCAATTGCTCATATTGAAAATTTTGCATACAAAAATAAGATTCATGAATAAACTAAAAGTCGGTATTGCCGGTTATGGAGTTGTTGGGAAACGACGTCACGAATTTATTAATAGTCATCCACAACTCGAGGTGGTTGCAGTTTGTGATCAACGTTATGATGCTGAATTTATAGATTCTTCCGGATTGCATTGTTTCTGTAATTATGAAAAACTACTAGAAAAACCTTTAGACATTTTATTTGTATGCCTTCCTAATGATATAGCACCCGAGGTAACAATAAAAGGGATTGAAAAAGGATTGCATGTTTTTTGTGAAAAACCTCCAGGCAGAAATGTTCAAGACATCATGGACGTAATCACAATAGAAAACAGGTATCCTAAATTGAAACTGAAATATGGGTTCAACCATCGTTATCACGATTCTGTAAGGGAAACACTTAAAATAATCAAATCTGGTGAACTTGGAGATATTATTAATATGCGTGGTGTTTATGGGAAAAGCAGAATAATCCCATTTTCTGGCGGCTGGAGGTCGAAAAGAGAAATGGCTGGGGGAGGTATTCTGCTTGATCAGGGAATACATATGGTGGATCTCATGCGTTTATTTTGTGGCGATTTTGTAGAAGTAAAAAGTTTCATTTCCAATGATTATTGGAAACATGATGTTGAAGACAATGCTTATGCAATTATGAAAGATGCAAAAGGGCGTATTGCAATGCTTAATTCTACTGCAACACAATGGCAGCATAAATTCAGTCTAGAAATATCTTTGACAAAAGGCTATATTGAGTTGAGTGGAATATTGTCAGGATCTAAAAGCTATGGAGAAGAAAAAATAGTTGTAGGTAAGCGCAACGAAGAATCTAACGATGGACAGATGGAAACAAAAACGATAAAGTTCTTGCAAGATAATTCCTGGAAAGAGGAAATTTATGAATTTGCTACTGCTGTTATTGAAGACAAATCGATAGAGTTCGGAACTAGCTCGGATGCATTAGAAACAATGAAGTTAGTTTACAGCATTTACTATAATGATGAAGATTGGCGAAACAGATATAATATAGACAATCCAAATTTATAAAAAACAACTTGAAGTATTTTGACAAAACATTCGCATCCTTATGCATCATTTCACCTTTTCTTCAAATTTCATGATGAATTAAAGATATTACTGTATAAATATGCATAATTCATTTAAAAATAAAACAATACTTGTAACTGGAGCCACACGTGGTATTGGTAAACAGGTGGCAGAAGATCTTTATAATTCTGGTGCCTGTCTTTTATTGACAGGAACAAATATTGAAGAAATCGAAATGTTGAACGAGGCTGCAACACGTCTTGGTGAATCAAAAAAATATTTTTGTGTTGATTTTTCTGATGCCTCAAGTGTAGAACAATTTTTGACAGAACTAAGAGCCATAGTTAAAATAGACTGTCTAGTAAACAATGCAGGAATCAATCGGTTGAACTATATTGACCAAGCAGTTGATGCAGACTGGGATAATATGTTGAGTGTAAATTTATCGACGCCTTTCAAAATTATCAGAGAAGTTTCTGTGAAAATGAAAAAGCAGCAATACGGGCGTATTGTTAATATAGCTTCTATCTTCAGTAAAATAAGCAAGGAACGACGTTCCGTTTATTCAGCTACAAAATTTGGATTACATGGGCTTACAGTGGGTGCCTCCAATGACCTTGCTCGGTATAATATTCTCGTAAATACTTTATCCCCGGGATTTGTATTAACGGATCTTACAAGGAATAACTTATCAGAAAAAGAAATGCAAGAATTATCAAGTATAATTCCTGCAAGACGACTTGCAGGGGTTAAGGATATTTCTAACGTGGCATTATTTCTTTTAAGTGATCTAAATCAATATCTTACAGGACAAAATATAATAGTTGATGGCGGATTTACAAATATTTAAATCATTCAGTGTTCGTTCACAGATCAGAGAGACCTATGATGTTTTTTTTGTTCATGATATTACTGATCTATTAGAAAAACTTGCAAGTAATCAAAGCAATATTTTTATTATAGATATTCATGTTGCACAAATATTTAAAAACGAACTGGCGCATATCCTGCATGAATGTAAGAATGTTGTGATAGAAGTCGATGAACATCATAAAACTATGGATTATGCTCAATACATCATCAGAAAGCTGATACAAATTGATGTAAGAAAGGATTCTACTCTAGTTGCAATAGGTGGTGGAATTACACAAGACTTGGTTACTTTTATCGCTTCTATTTTTTCAAGAGGTATTGACTGGAAATTTGTTCCCACTACTTTGTTGAGTCAATGTGATAGTTGCATAGGAAGTAAAAGCTCTATTAATTTTGATCAATATAAAAATCTAGTGGGCACATTTAATCCACCATCTGAAATATTCATTTGTCCTTCTTTTCTTGAAACTTTAACTAAAGAAGAGATTCGTTCCGGGATTGGAGAGATGTTGCATTATTTTTTTACAGAAGGCATTGACATTGCACAAAAAGTATCTGATAGTTTTGAAGAACTCCTTACTGATAGATCACTTTTGCCCTATTTTATTAGCAATAGCCTTCGAATAAAAAAAGTGATTATAGAACAAGATGAATTTGATAAATCTATTCGTCATATCTTCAATTATGGACATACATTTGGTCATGCGATTGAAGCTATAACAAAATACTCCATACCGCATGGACAGGCGATTTCAATAGGGATGGATCTTGCAAATTATATTTCTCTTCAGAAAAAAAAATTGTCTGAGAATGATTTTGCTGAAATGCATGCCATTCTGATTAAAAACATACCTCGTTTTAGGATAACCATAGATACAATTGATGAGTATTGTTTAGCACTTTCCAAAGACAAAAAAAACAAAGGGGAAATGCTTGGTTGTATTTTAAGTCATGGCCCAGGTAAAGTAGAAAAAATCTTTATTAAAATGGATCAATCCTTAAAAGACATTATACTTGACTATTTTAATACTTTTCAGAACTGATGCAGCCTATCTATTTGTCATATCACTTGAATGAAAAAACTCCAGCATACGGTGGTGAAGAAGGCCTTATTCATCTTGAAAGAATAAGGTCCATTAGCAAAGGTGATACCTCTAACAATATGCGATTTATCCTACCTAGTCATATAGGGACCCATATTGATTTCCCATTCCATTTTAGTAATTTGGGGAAGAAGTTAGAAAATTATCCTGCGAGTTTTTGGCTTTTTGATAAAGTTGCTATGATCGCTTGTTCTGTAGAAGACATTTTAAAAGAAGCTGAAATGCTTTCAGTTGATATTGAAATGTTAATCTTGAAAACCGGGTTTGGCGAAAAGCGAGGACAAAGAATATACTGGCAATCTCAACCTGTAATAAAACACACTGTTGCAAAAAAATTAAAGAATTTGTTTCCTAAGCTTAGAGTCTTCGGATTTGATATGATATCACTTACGAGCAAACTTGATAGACCTGAAGGGAAATTAGCACATCAACATTTTCTACTTGAATGTGATATTTTAATATTGGAAGACATGGATCTATCTTACTTACAAACATCCCCCAATAAAGTGATTGTATTACCTTTGATGATTGAAGAAGCAGATGGTGCGCCATGTACTGTTATTGCTTATTAAAGACAATTACTAAATTATATTGATCCAATTTTATGCCAATGAATTCATTACTGACTCGCGTTGTGAAATCTCTCAAGAAGCCCGCATTCATTTTACATGGTATTGGGAAAATATGGCAAACTGTATTTACTTTTTACTGGACCTTCATTTTCAAAGTTAAATGTAAATTACTATGCGTTAGAGTGGGGAAAAATGTAGAAATATTTGGAAGTTGTATAATTAGAAAATACCCATTAAGTCGAATTATTATTGGAGATAATGTTCAAATGATTTCTTCTTCATGGCGAAGCAGTACTGGCAATTCTACAAGCTGCAAAATAAGAACATATAATGCTACATCACAGATAGAATTCAAAGAGGGATCTGGAATGACCGGTGGAGTAATCATTGCAAGGTCAAAAAAAATCACTATAGGTGAAAGATGTATGCTTGCGCCAAATGTAACCATTATGGATTCAGACTGGCATACCGTATGGCCTCCTGAAAATCGGCATAATACTCCTGAAAATGAAGGAGATGCAGATGTGACACTTGAATCCAATGTATGGGTAGGAATGAATGTAATTATCTTGAAAGGCGTAACAATAGGGGAAAACAGCGTGATAGCTGCAGGTAGTGTGGTTACCAAAAGTGTTCCAGCCAACTGCCTAGCAGGCGGTAATCCCGCCAAAGTTATCAAACAGTATGAATTAGATACTGCTATGTTGCAAAATTTTATTTCATAATCAACAATTTGCAAAGTATTATTATCTGGGATTCATCTCAACCTTTACCTCAAACGACCAAAACGGTTATTACTTGGAATGGATATTCTGTTATAGGAAGCCATTCATTATTGAGTTATGTTGATACAAATAAAAAAAAGCTCCGAGTCAAATACTTAAACTGGGTGAATGATCTGGGAAATTTCAGGGTAAATCATACAACTATTATTGAGCATTTGGCTATCGAGAAGGGCTTCAGCTTGTGGTGGATGTCATTACTGGTTGAAAAAAGTTTATGGAAATCACCCTCAATTGAAACAGCTATCCGCATGTTTGCTCTTGAGGAAATCATTCTAGAAAATACGCCAAGTGAAATCCAACTAGTTTCCGACAACAAAGAAGTTCACGAAATGGTACATTCGCTATGCAATAGCCTTAAAATTTTATATACTATAAGTCATCCTGAAGAATACAAAAAGTTACGAATCAGAAAACTTTATCAAAATTTGCCCTCGGTCATAAAAGCGATATTAAGTTTTTCAAAATATCTTTTTAATCACTGGAATTTAAGAAATTCAGGAAAGCCCTCATGGAAAAGCGGAGAGAATTCGGTGTTTTTTTGTTCATATTTTGATAATGTCGATAGCAAAGCTGCATCTCAAAACAAATTTTATTCTTTTTACTGGAGAGACTTGCATGATTTGATTAAAAAAACAGGTTTGAAAACAAACTGGCTACAATTGTTTGCTGCATGTGAACCTGCAAAAACAAATACTCAGGCAGTTCGTTTAGTTAAGTCTTTTAATCAAAAAAGCGAACAAAAAGAAGCTCATGCTTTTCCGGACACATATCTTGATTGGACTTTATTAAGGCGGGTTTGTAAAAGATATACAAAGCTTGTTATAAATTACAGAAAAATAAAGAAAGCAGAGAATGCATTTACTCCAATTGGAAGTTATTTTTCTTTGTGGCCAATTATGAAACAGGACTGGAAAGACTCCCTAATAGGACCTGTTGCTATCAATAATCTATTGTTATATGAAATGTTCGACGCTGTTATAAAAGTTTTACCCAAACAAAACAAAGGATTTTATTTGTGTGAAAATCAAGCATGGGAGCGCGCATTAATATTCGCTTGGAAAAAATACGGACATGGAAAACTAATTGCTGTGCCACATTCAACGAGGAGTTTCTGGGATCTTCGTTTTTTTTATCACGCTCAAACAGCCGATATATTCACTTACTTCCCAATGCCTTTCCAGGATTTCACAATAGTAAATGGAAAGGCTTCAATGGAAAGATTTCTTGATGAAAATTATGTGCCTGAAAAATTATACCCAGGTGAAGCATTGCGATACAATTATTTAAATAGTTACATTAAAAAAAATGATAGCAGAGCAGCAACAACTGAAACTCTCAGGATATTGATTCTTGGAGATTTCGCGGGTGCTGGAACAATTGAAATGCTACAACAACTCGAAGACGAAATACAAGCCCTCCAAGTTCCCGTCTCATTCACACTAAAGCCACACCCAAATTATCCTATAGATATAAGAAGTTTTCCTTCTTTACATTTGACAGTTGTTGTCGATGATTTAGCTAAAATTTTAACAAATTATGATATTGCTTACTCGAGTAATGCCACTTCTGCTGCTGTTGACGCATATATAGCGGGATTAGACATTGTAGTTACACTTGATAGCAGGCAGGTTAATTTAAGTCCACTGATGGACCAGCCTGGCGTGAAATTTGTAACCTCTGCAAGTGAATTTATTTCACTTATTAATAATTGCCAAAACCCAAAAAAAGCATCTATTGCAAAAAATAATGACTTTTTCTTTTTAAATTCTGCACTCCCACGATGGGAGCAATTATTGCTAAAATGAACCATTTTATACAAAAAATAATACCCCGTTTCAGATACACTATTTTTACCGGTACAAATTCATTTAAAGAATGGCTGCTGATGTTGGAAGAGTTTATATTCGCTTCCCCCTACCAAGATAATACAAAGATAAGTCAGTATGAAAATTCGTTTGCAAAAACTTGTAGTGTTAAACATGGTATAAGTTTTGGTGCAGGAAGAATGGCATTATACAGTATTCTTAAAGCAATGGGAATCAGTGAAAATGATGAGATAATTATTCCTGCATTTACATGCGTAGTTGTTCCAAATGCAATGTTATATATGGGCATTAAGCCCGTATATGTAGATATTGATCCTGTATTTTTTAATATTGATCCAGCTAAAGTAGAAGCTGCTATTACTAAACGTACAAAAGCCTTGTATGCACAGCATACATTTGGAGTAGTTTGTAATATCGATGCGTTAAAAACAATTGCAAGTAAATATAACCTTCCTATTATTGAAGATGCTGCACACGCACTTGGAGCTGTATATAATAATAAACCAGCTGGCTCATTAACTGAAGTCGCTTTTTTCTCAACTGACCATTCAAAAGTAATAAACACACATTTGGGTGGTATTGCTGTGACAAATGACGATGAATTGGCACTTCGTTTACGTGCCATTCAACAGGAATCTCCTTTTCTTGAAACAAAAGTAGTGCGTAAATTGATTTGTTCATTTCTCATCGAGTACCTTTTTTTTCTACCATTTATTTTTTGGCTAGGGAGATTTTTAATAGCTGCATTTCATCGTTTTGGTTTTTTCTTTTTTTTTATTGATGAACTTAAAACAATAAAGCCTATAAATTACCCATATCCATGTCGTATGTCATCGGCACAAGCAAGGTTAGGTTTATCACAATTGGATTCACTCCAATTAAACCTTACACACCGAAGGGAAATGGTGAAAATGTTTGAAGAAAATATTCGGTGGACTGGCCTTGCGCAAAATGATATAAACAATGGAGCATGGTTGCGTTATTCATTTATGGTAAAAGATCGGTCAAAATTTGAAGCAGCCCTCAATAATCATTTTGAATTAGGAACTTGGTTTACTAGCGTAGTTGGTGGCAGAACAAAAAATCTTGAACAAGTTGGATATTTCGAAGGTAGCTGCCCCGTTGCAGAAGCAGTGGTTAAACATGTTGTCAATCTGCCTACACATAAAAAAATCCCCATTATCAAAATGAAAAAATATTTTGGGCAGAATTTAAATTGGTTGTCAAAGGAGGTATTTTGGCTAAATAGATAAATTATTCTTAACTAATAAAATTAACTAATGAAAACAGTTATTCTTTGTGGAGGACTGGGAACTCGGCTCAGTGAAGAAACACAAATCAAACCTAAGCCAATGGTTGAAATTGGAGGAAGACCAATTTTGTGGCATGTCATGAAAATCTACGAAAAATATAATTTCTGTGATTTTGTACTAGCCCTTGGCTATAAAGGTGAATTTATTAAAGATTATTTTATGCATTACCACGCTCGAATGAGCGATTTTTCAGTAAATCTGAAAACCGGAAACATCGATTTTACAAATCCAACTGCAGAAGACTGGAATATTAGTCTAATTGATACAGGTTCAAGTACAATGACAGGAGGAAGGCTTTTGCGTCTTAAACCTATTCTTGAAAAATCGGGTACGTTCATGCTTACCTATGGTGATGGAGTTTCTAATGTTAATATAAAAGAATTACTTGAATTTCATAAATCACATGGTAAATTAGCTACCGTAACCTCTGTTCGCCCACCTGCCCGATTTGGTGGAATGTTAATAGGGGATGAAGGACGGGTTTTGAATTTCAAAGAGAAACCACAAGCAGGTGAAGGATGGATCAATGGTGGTTTTTTTGTTTTTGAACAAGGGATATTTGATTATCTTGAAAATGATAGTACCATTCTCGAACAATTCCCTTTGGAGAATCTCACAAAAAATGGCCAGTTAATGGCTTATGAACATGACGGTTATTGGCAATGTATGGATACTGTTCGCGACAGAGATGCTTTACAAGAATTGTGGTCAAGCGGTAAAGCACCATGGAATAAATAAAAAAATATTATGATTGCAGATTTTTATAAAGGACGAAAAGTAATTGTTACTGGAAATACTGGCTTTAAAGGAAGTTGGTTAACAGTGTGGTTATTAAAAATGGGCGCGAACGTAGTGGGAATATCTAAAGACGTCCCTACAACACCCTCGATGTTCATTGAGCTGTCATTGGGGAAAAAGATCAAACATTACGAGGCTGATATTCGTAATATGGATAAAATGCGCGAAATAATTAATTTCGAACAACCCGACATCATATTTCATCTTGCAGCACAGGCAATTGTGTCTACCTCATTTTACAATCCTTCTGAAGCATTTTCGACAAATGCTATTGGAACAATGAATATACTAGAAGTTTTACGTGATTATACTAAAGAATGTTTAGCTGTGATGATAACTAGTGATAAATGTTATGATAATGTAGAATGGGTATGGGGTTATAGAGAAACTGATGCCTTGGGCGGAAAAGACATTTACAGTGGTTCGAAAGGTGCGGCAGAACTGATCATCAAAAGTTATTATCATTCATACTTTAACAATAATCATCCGGTAAAAATCGCAGTAGGAAGAGCTGGAAACGTAATTGGTGGAGGCGATTGGGCAAAAGACAGGATTATAGCAGATAGTATGGTTGCATGGAGCGAAAAACGAGTTGTTGAAATTAGAAGCCCCAATGCAACAAGACCATGGCAGCATGTACTGGAGCCATTATCTGGATATTTGTTGCTGGCTGCGAAACTAAAAAGTGATGTTAAGGTGAATGGTGAAGCTTTTAATTTTGGACCACGCGCTGAGCAAAACAGAACTGTTGTAGAACTATTAAATGACATGGGCAAATATTGGGGATTTAACGGTTCTGATGATTCATATCTAATAACTGGTAACTTGCCTTTTCATGAAGCAGGCTTGCTTAAACTAAATTGTGACAAAGCGTTATTTCATTTAAGATGGGAGCCTAATCTTTTTTACACAGAAAATATAAAGTTAGTTAGTAAATGGTATTATACATTTTATCATGAGAAAGTTGATATGTACGATCTTACATTAGAACAGATTGAAGAATACGAACAACTTGCAAAAAACAGAGAAAGGGTATGGATGCAGCAATTATAGAAGGTGTAAAACTGGTTTCATTGCTTGAGATTGGAGATTCAAGAGGAGCAGTTTTGCATATGCTACGCAATGATTCCCCCGATTTTATCGCCTTTGGAGAATGTTATTTTTCGGAAGTCTTACCTGGTGTAATTAAAGGTTGGAAAAAACATCACCTCCAGACACAGAACTTAGCAGTCCCAGTGGGTCGAATACGGATTGTTATGTTCGATGATCGTATTGAGTCAAGTACAAAAGGCCTTGTTCAAGTAGTTGAACTCGGACGACCTGATGCATATATACGAGTCACAATTCCTCCAGGTATTTGGTATGCTTTCTCGTGTATCAGCTCAGAAAAGGGATTGTTGGTCAATTGTGCGGATATTCCTCATCAGTCTTCAGAGAGTGAGACAATGCCTCTTGTGCAATCGTCTATTCCATATAAATGGCAAAAATAAAATTATAAAGAAACTTGAAACCTGATTCTATGATACGTTTATCCAAATCTTGCATCGGTGCTGCAGAAAAACAGGCTGTAATTGACGTGTTGGACCGCGAATACTTGGGGATGGGAGCCGAAGTACAAGAATTTGAAAGACAGTTGGAGGCTTTTTTTGGTCGCAAGGTAGTTTGTGTAATAAATGGAACAGCTGCCCTTCAACTTGCTTTACAGGCCTGCGGAATAGGCCAAGGTGATGAAGTATTGGTTCCCTCTTTAACTTATGTTGCATCTTATCAGGCTATTTCAGCAACCGGCGCAACACCTGTTTCATGTGATATAGATCCCGAAACATATTTTATTGATTGGCGCGATGCAGAAAGAAGGTACACTAATAAAACAAAAGCTATTATGCCAGTTCATTATAGCGGCGGGATTGGCGATCTCGATGCCTTATATGCATTTGCAAAAAAAAGAAATTTAAAAGTAATTGAAGACGCCGCACATGCTTTCGGCACAACTTGGCAAGGGAAAAAAATAGGTGGATTTGGCGATATTACATGTTTCAGTTTTGATGGCATTAAAAATATTACTTCGGGCGAGGGAGGGTGTATAACAACGGATGATGAAAATATATTAAGGCACATTCGCGATGCACGTTTGCTTGGGGTGGAAAAAGATACTGAAAAACGATATACTGGGCAAAGAAGTTGGGAGTTTGATGTAAATGCACAAGGATGGCGCTATCATATGAGCAATATTATGGCGGCTATAGGTGTCGAACAGTTGAAACGGTTTGATGAATTTGCAGCAATTCGCCAGGAAAGAGCAAAGCTTTATGATTTAATACTATACGGCGTTGAAAACATTATCCCACTTAAACGTGATTATAATACAGTTGTGCCTCACATTTATGTTGTACGCATTGTCGGCATGACAAAAAGAAACGAGATTCAGTCAAGGTTAATGGAACGTGGGATACAAACCGGAATTCACTATCAACCTAACCATTTGTTATCTTTTTATAAAAAGGAAGGAGAACTACAATTTCCTGTAACCGAGTCTGTGTATCCTGAATTACTTTCACTTCCATTGCACCCGCAAATTACAGAAATGGATGTGAGATATGTTGTAGATACTTTGAAAGAAATAATTGGTGTCTGACATGAATAAACGAAATAAATTTTTTTTTCAGAAAAAAAAGGAAAATCATTAATGGTTATTGTTCATAGCAGACAAATTATGAAAACAAAAACAATTACACTTAGAGGTTTTTTTATCTCTTTGTTTTATATTCATATGTTGTTGTTATTTTTCCAGATTCCAATTCGTGATTTGTTCCTAGATATTACTGTGTGGAGGGATTTAGTACTTATTCTGATTTGTATAATTTGGTTTATATATGTTGTGGCAGTAAAAACAGTTTTATTGAAACCAACCAGAATGGAAATTGCTATATTACTGCTTGTGTTT
>CAMDAO010000035.1 GCA_945888595.1 Chryseobacterium gleum
TAGAAAAACGAAGAGTTTCATTATCTTTGCAAAAAACATCTCATAATGGCGGATATACACACATACGATTTTACAGGAAAAAGAGCATTGATAAGAGTTGATTTCAATGTTCCGTTGGATAAATCAACGTTAGCAGTAACTGACGACACTCGAATTAGAGCGGCTATCCCAACAATTCAACATATTTTAAACCATGGCGGAAGCGTGGTATTAATGTCGCATTTAGGAAGACCAAAAGATGCGGATGACGATAAATTTTCTCTTCGTCACATCATGGAAAAAGTAGCAGAGTTAGTAGGAAGACCAATTGGTTTTGTGAATGACTGCATCGGTGAAAAAGCATTTGAAATGAGCGCGAATCTGCCAGCTGGTGAAGTATTATTATTGGAAAATTTACGTTTTTATAAGCAGGAAACAGCAGGAACCGAAAGTTTTGCAGAACAATTAGCAAAACACGGTGATGTCTATGTGAACGATGCTTTTGGAACAGCTCACCGAGAACATGCAAGTACGGCGGTAATAGCTAAGTTTTTTCCAAAAGATAAGATGTTTGGTTTTTTACTAGAAGCAGAAATTAAAAGTGTAGATAAGGTTTTAAACAGTACTGAAAAACCATTAACAGCAATTGTAGGTGGTGCAAAAGTATCTTCAAAAATTGTTATTATCGAACGCTTATTAGATACCGTTGATAATTTAATCGTTGGTGGAGGAATGGCTTATACATTTGTAAAAGCAGTTGGCGGAGAGGTAGGAAATTCATTAGTGGAAGATGATTATTTAGAAACTGCTCGTGATATTATTGCGAAAGCGAAAGTAAACGGGGTGAATTTATATATACCAACAGACACTATAATTACAGATAAGTTTTCGAACGATTCTAAAAAACAAACGGTTGCGATTGATAAAATTCCAACAGGGTGGATGGGTTTAGATATCGGTCCAGAGTCTGCTAAGGCTTGTGCTTCGATTATTGAAAATTCAAAATTAATTTTATGGAATGGTCCCATGGGTGTTTTTGAAATGAGCAGTTTTCAACTGGGAACAAAAGAAGTGGCAGATGCAATTGTGAAAGCAACAGAAAAAGGCGCATTTTCATTAATTGGAGGAGGAGATTCTGTGGCAGCGATCAATCTATTTAATCTTGCTGATAAAGTGAGCTATGTTTCAACAGGAGGTGGCGCAATGCTGGAATACTTAGAAGGAATAGAATTACCAGGAATTAAAGCGATTCGTGACGAGGCAGCTGTGTGATTTAAACACAGAGTACACGGGGTAAATTCAGAGTTTCACAGAGTTTTAAAGGATCACAGCCATTTTCTGGGGACTAAAAATAATTACACATCAATTAACAATTATAATTTAAACATATCAACCTTAGTAAGGCTCTTAATTTCTCACTTTTCCTTGATGAAGAGAAAATGCAATTTTCGAAGACAAGCGGTAGTGCCGGAGGTAAGCAAAAATCAAGGATCTTTCCAAGGAATTTTTCACTTCAATTAAGGATACACTTTAGTTCTTTGAACCTTTATTATTAACATTTTGAAGTGAAACTGCAGGTAAACACTTCCCTTCACTCCTTGCTCTGTCGTTTAGTCTTCAAAAGCGATGCTTTTTCTTTTTCGCAGAAAAAGCGAAACGCGATTACGGAAAAGTTTACAGCTAATTCTCTGGAAAGACCAATTCTAAATAGAGCTTCGCAAATAGGTGTTAATTTATTTTCTGAGTTTTGGAAAAGGTTTAGTCCCCAACTTTTGACATTGACCCGTTTTAAAATGAAAAAAGCGGTTTCAAACTATATTTGAAACCGCTTTTCTATTTTTTCCCCATACATAACCCAAAAAACTCTGAGCTACTCTTTGATTTAAACTCTGTGTACTCTTTGGTTAAACGAACCCTGCTTTTTTATTAAGCTACTACTGGTTGTTGCGTTACTTGGCGGTATGTAAAAACCATACAAATTTTTCTTCTTGCAAAACGCGCACTAGAATCAGATTGACATAATTTAGTGTAAATATCTTTAGAAACACCAAAATATTCATAGCTATTACCATCCGAAAAGTCTAATCTTAATAACTGACCTTTAAATTGAAAATCGGTGATAATATTGTTTGAAATACTTTCTGTATATGCTTCCAAATTATTTTTTGCTGTCTCAGGAGAGATACTTACCAAGAAATGGTATGCTTCAATAATTGTTTTACTTTTTTCTTCAGCAGCTAATTTTCCTGCTTCATCATTCACAAATTTATCTGGGTGAAATTCCTTCATGAAATTGCGGTAAATCGATTTCATTTCACTTAATGAAGTTCCTCTTTCCGTCCCTAATAATTTTCTAAATTCAACAACTCTTTTCATAAAAATATATCTATCTAATACGTTTGCCGCTCGAAATAAGCGCTATAATTTTGCACAAAGGTACAACCTTTTTCAGAAATGAAAAAATCGGATAAAAAAATCAATTAAAAAGTTGGCTTTTCTTATAAAGGCGATGACGAGTATGGAAATACATGTAAGATAAAACAATGGTTATGAATAATAAAACAAACGAGAAACCAAAACATCAACAGTAAGAACAAAAAGAAACAAAAGATGTATCGTTGTGTTCAAAATTAACTTCAGGGTCGTACATTTTTTCTAAAATTTGTTTTAAAATTTCAGGAAATAAATCGACCACCTCTTCCAAAGAATAATTAGCGGTTTCCAATTTAAAAACCCCATCATTTATATTTATAAAGGATATAATACTTGCTTCGCGAGGCATTTCATGATAGTTCGATTTAAATAAATAACAATATAAAATCAGTTGCAGTACATGCTTTTTTTCTAAACAATTTTTCACTAAAACAACTAAATCCACTTTCTTATTTGTTTCGGTGTCGCTTTGCGTTACTTTTCCAGATTTATAATCTATTATTCTACATTTTCCGCCGATTGAATCTATCCGATCAACGAAGCCTTTTAAATTAATTTTCTTTTTTTCTCCAAATACATCGACGATTAACTCTGCTCTTAATTCCCTTTCTAAACTTTCAATAAAAACAGGTTCAGTTTGTTCGATTAGAAATTCTTTTTCTTTTTTCAAGAAACGTTGCGTTAATTCTAGGGCCATTTTATAACTCAATAGGTTTTTTCCTTTTGAAAAAGCTTCTTTATCGTCGTTGAAATGTGCGGCAAACTCCTTGTTAATCTGGTATTCGTAATTTTTCAACATAGAATCGATATCATACGAAGTAATTGCGGGAGGAGCTGGAATCACTTTTTCTCCCTCTTTATTAAATCGCGCAAAAGGAGTATACATTGTTTCAAGCGCGTTGTGAATAAATGTACCGAATGTGTTATTTTCTACTTCTTCCTCTACTTTTTGTTCTTCTCCAAATTCCATCACATATTGGTAATAGAAATCAAGAGGACAAGCAGCATATTTCTTCAACATGGACGCCGAGGTTGATTTTGCGAAAATGTCATCCATTCGGGATAAAATTTCAGGGGTTTTTGCAATAGACTGTGAACTAAACTTCGCGTCTGCATGCGGAATGGTATAAAATCTTTTTGTCAATTTTATATTTGTATTCAATCGACTTAATTCCAGTTCTAATTGCAATAAATAACGACTCGCCTCATTACTACCCACTTTTTCCTGGGCACTTGTATACGTTACGTGCATTTTCGTGCAAGAATGCAATAATCTGTAAAAATGATGAGCGAATAGCCCTTGTTTTTCTCTCGGTGTTGGAAGATTAAAATAACTCCTTAAATCCATCGGAATCATGGTTTGAATAGGATTAGTAGGAGGCATTGAGCCCTCATTCATGCCCAAACAAATAATTCTTTCAAAATCTAAAAGTCGCGTTTCTAAAAGCCCCATTATTTGTAATCCATCTAAAGGATTTCCATGATAAGCTATACTTTTCAAATTCCAATGTTGATTAAATAATGTTTTGAAACTTCGTAAACTCATTGTAGGAATTCCTTCCGAAACAATATTCCCAAAGTCAATTAAAGCATTATCAAACCCTTGAATAACCGCTTTTTCAAAAGCAAATTCCTCTTTTAGGTTTTTAAAAATTTCGTTGCTTAAGTTCCGGATTGACACCAGACCTTCGTGCCAATTTTCTTTCCAAGGTTTGTAAACTAATTGCATTAATTTATTTCCAACCGGCCCGATTTCAATTTTATCTAACGACAAGAAAATGCTATTCTTTTTAATAATTTCGTGTTCAATTGTAATAATTCGTTCTTTTTCAACTTTTGGAAGAATCGCCGAAACAAAAGGATGATTCCATAATTTTTGTAAATCATTGAAATAAACACCCGCTGATTTAAAGCGCATTTTATTTTCCTGGATTCCGAATAAAATTTCAACCCATGTTCGAAGAGAAGTGTTTCTCAAGGGTAATCCCAATGTAATATTTGCCTTCCCAATTTTTTTAGGAAGATTTTTTAACAACGGAACAATTAAACTTTCGTCGGCCAATAAAATCAACGAATTAGCTATTTCTGTCTCCGAAATTTCTTCCAATATCGTACCAGCAACTTTTGCTTGACCAGCTGTTTGGGCGCATTCAATAATTTCAATCTCTTTGGTATCGTGCAATAAATTGTCTTCAACAAAAGGCATTTCTCTTACCCCTAACGATTTTTTTAAATCTCTTAAGAATCGGCCAGCCTCATGACTTTCTGAATCTAAATAAAAACTATCAGCGTTAATCAAAATGTGTCCTCTTCCCATTTGATGAAGCTGTTTCATGATAGAAATTTCCGCAGGAGAAAGCGCATTAAATCCAGCAAATAAGAAAATCGCGTCTTTGTCTTCTTTAAAAAGCGCCTCCAAATTTTCGGAAACATAGCGGTACGCTTTTCCCATGTAACAAACACCTTCTTTATCTAAAACAGCATTCAAATTCTCGTAATAGGAAGGCAGGCGGTCCCAAAACTCCATAAACCGCTTTTGACTATCTGTCAAATTTTCATTTCCGAAACTCCAATTTTCTATTTCTTTTATGTCCGCCAAATTGCTAAACAATTCTTTGGAGTTCAATAAATAGCGATCCAATTCATCAAAATCTGAAAGAAGCATATTTCCCCACGTCAAAAATTCATCAAAAGAATGGTCTTCAATTGTTTTGGCTTCTTTTAATTGAATTTCAAATAAGCGAAGTAAAACCCTCGTTTTATCAATGACTGTTTTTTGAGAAAGATTTCTGACCCATCGATCAATCGTGACCATTTTCGGCGCTAATAAAGGTTTTTGAAAAGCCTTAAACAAGGAAGCAGAAATATATTTTTTCGCACGTTCAGAAGGAAGAACAATTGTCAAATGACTTAAGTTTAAATCATTTTCTTTTATGTAATGTGCTATTTGATCAGTGAATTTCATTGTTGGTGTTACCTTGTTTTGAATTATATCCAAATTTAAACATAAACATTTGAATTAAAATTTATTTCTATGGAATTAGTGCAACTCACCGTTGCATAATTTCAAAATCAGGACAAAGGTTTATTCATATAGGAAAGTTTAAACCCTATTCTATATGGTGGGATCTATTTGAATTTCATTTCAACTGTTGAACATTCCTATTCCGAACCAAAGAAATCATTTGAGAAATTGCTACTTTGTTCAATTGAATAATTCGTTCATTTTGTGGCAAATTTTGCTGAATTAACAAGGAATTGATACTTTCCAGATTAGACAGAACAACTAACTGTTCTATCGTTGCTTCGTCTCTTATATTCCCTAAATTTTCAAGCGCTTCTTCTTTCCATTCTTTAGCCAATTTGAAATGATATTTCATTCAATATATGAAATGGGTTAAAACCCAATTCTATTGAAAATGGGATGATTTAAATATTTTTTCAATGATAATGATTCAATTGCCTCCTGCTTCAGCAGGGGGCATCTAAATAATTAAACAATATATGAAATGGGTTAAAACCCAATTCTATTGAAAATGGGATGATTTAAATATTTTTTCAATGATAATGATTCAATTGCCTCCTGCTTCAGCAGGGGCGTCTAAATAATTAAACAATTGGGCTTTAGCCAAAACTAATGTGTTAAATCAATTGATTTATGAAATTCAAATTTTTGGATAAATTCATCATATTCTTGATTAAATGTTTTTTTCTTATGATGATCTTCTTGATTTCTAATGTAATTTCTTGCTTTTTCAAGCATAGATTCTGACACAGCAACTGCAAAATATTCATCTTGCCATTCAAATTTTGATTGGGTCAATTTATTTTTATTTATCCAAAAAGATGATTCTCCTTTTATTAATTGCATTGTTTTTTGAATAGTTTGATCAACAGTTAACGAAATCAAACAATGACAATGATCAGAATAACCATTTATAAAATCAATGAAAATTCCTTTTTCTTTCGCATTTTCTTTTATATGATTCCAAACTTTAAAACGAAGTTCTTTAGAATGAAGTAATGGTTGTCGGTTTTTTGTACTCCAAACACAATGAATATAAACTTTTACAAAGGGCATTATTTTTTAATTTATTTGATTATCAAGATTTTAATTTTATTAGATGGGGAAATTAAATAATTTATATATCTAATTTAATCAAATAGTTGAGTTTTCACAATAGAACAAAATTATTTATTTTTACATCCTATTTCATTTCAACTGCTGAATTTTCCTATTCCGAACCAAAGAAATCATTTGAGAAATTGCTATTTTATTTAATTGAATAATTCGCTCATTTTGCAATAAATTTTGTTGAATTAACAAGTAACCTATTTTCTAAACCCGTCGAATTCGACCCCTTTAAAGTATGAATTGTAAAGGGTTTCCCATAATCCTATATATTCGATTGTTGATTTAGATCTTAACAAATTTTAGCTACATCTTTCGGCTCAACAGGGTTTTTAATTCTTACAATATCGGTCAAAGATATATAATCTTCATTATCAACAATATTGGTCGTTATTATAATTCCTTTTACAGTAATTTTCTGTTCTTTTTTCTTCATCATTTTTCTCGTTTCCTATCTAATTTAGTCAAATAGTTTAGATATATCAACAGGAAAACTGTTAATTTCGAGATAATCAATCAAAGAATGAGAGGAAGTAAATTTTCATTGAGTTTTACAGAAGTCTTTCTCCAAAAAATAACGACAATCCATACATTGATCAAAATTATTATAAAACTCTTTTTCTAGCTTCATAAACTTCTCTAAGATTTTTACTGATTTTAAATTACTCTTTGTAACATCTGCGGTAATTTTTGTAAAATGTAGATGATTAAATCCATAATCTAAAAGTCCTTTGGCTATTTCTGTGCCATACCCATAACCCCAATATTGTTCATTAAAACAATATCCTATTTCCTCTTCATTTTTATCATTTCTCTTAAATCCACAAAGTCCTATAAAATCATCATCTTTAAAGGTAGTTATACACCACCATTTAGTTGAAGTAGTTTTCTCAAGTTGAATAAATTGTTCCAAGGTTATTTCGGTTTCACTTTTTGTTTTTACAGAACGAGGAAGAGCATCCATGACAATTTTATTTCGCATCATTTCAAAAAGTAAATCTAAATCTGTTGTCTTGAATGACCTTACTATCAGACGTTTTGTTTGAAAAATCATATATTTATTTTTTTGGTTTCCCTAGTACAAATTCTTCGAAGTTTTTTGGAGTCCAAACGTCAAATAACAACCCAACCGTTGCATTCACCTCTCTGTCAAATATAAAGTCTTTAGTAGTTTCCATTTTTATATAATTTTTTATCTAAACCGCCCCAAAACCCAATTCCTAACACCTAGTTCACTTCTTCGTCAAAAACCCCCAGTATGTTGACCTATTGAGAGCGTGTGATTTTGCAAAGGGATATGCTTCTCCAAAACTTGCAGGAAACTTCATTTTCTTTCGTTTTTCCCAGGATGTTTTGTACGCACTAACTTTTCCATTTTCTACTTCTAGGTAGTCCATAATTTGTTTTGTGTGCGTTTTCCAGAAGTAATATTCAATGTTTTTTCCATTCAATTTATTCCATTTAATTCGCTCTGAAATCAACCAATTTCTCCAGATTTGATCCCAATCATTTCTCAATGACATAGTATTGAAATTATTAATTAATACATTTCTGATACCATTATCTACAAAATAAATCGTGTGACTTTTCTTTAATTCATAGCGGTGATTATTAAAATAAGAAGGAAGTTTAATCAATACAAAAGATTTCACCAAAAGATCAACGTAACGCTCTACGGTTTCATTATCTAAACCACATCTATCTCCAATATCATTGTACGAAACAGAGTCGCCGATTTCAAACGCAATAATTTGCAACATATGCATTAATTTCTTCCCTTTGTTGATTCTGTCTGAAATACCTAAATGAGTGAATATTACTTGATCAACTAGTTCTTTTAGTTTCGTTTCTGCAGTACTTAAATCGGTAACAACGGAAGGGTAATTACCATAAATCAATCGTTGTTCTAATAACCCTTCTTCAACGGGTAATCCATGATGTTGCGCTAATTCATAGAATGAAGGAGGCATTAATTGCACTTCCAATCCTTGCATTTGAAGAACTTCGCGCAATAATTCATCAATCATCGGTTCGTATGAACAGGTTAAAATCAATGTCACATTCCATTCTCCTGAAAGAATTTCTTCAATGATTTCTTGTAACTTTTCAATGTATTGAGCTTCGTGAATAACGACGTACCGATCAGTGCCAAAAATAGATTTTAAAATGGATTCATTTACAGTCTCAAAACTCTTTTTTGTAGCGCTTTTTTGGGCGTGTAATTCTAAAAAAGGGAAGCCAACAGAATCTAAAATTTCTCTCACAATCGTTTGCTTGCCCACCTCTCTTGGGCCAGATAAAAGAAGAAGTTTATTGCTGCCAATTTTTTGTTTTATGGCCTTATATTGATACCTAGGAATCATCAGTTTGTTTTAAACAAATATAGTAGAATCTGGTTTAATCCGCTTGATTTGTTTAAAAGTTGCGAAAAATGTTAAGAAATCGATCTTTTTTCTAGTTAAAAATCCTGGAGTTTAACGTTTGATTTATTTTGTAAACATACACTTATTACAGAAGACTTGGCAGTCTTTAGATCACTTCTTCGCCTTTCATTTTCTCTACATTCTCAGCCATTTTTAGAGAATCAATCATATCTTGAATATCACCATTCATGAAAGCAGAAAGGTTATAAATTGTTTTTCCAATTCTATGATCTGTAATTCGCCCTTGCGGATAATTATAGGTTCTAATTTTTGCAGAACGGTCTCCAGTAGAAACCAATGTTTTTCGATGAGCAGCTCTGATTTCGTGAACACGGTCTAATTCTCTTTGATATAAACGGGAACGCATAACGGTAATTGCCTGTGCTAAATTTTTATGTTGAGAACGCCCATCTTGGCACTCGACAACCAAGCCAGTTGGAATATGTGTTAATCGAATAGCTGATTCTGTTTTATTAATATGTTGTCCTCCAGCTCCTGATGCACGAAATGTATCTCTGCGAACATCTCCCATATTTAACTGAAAATCAACTTCTTCCGCTTCTGGTAAAACAGCAACTGTTATAGCAGAAGTATGAACACGACCTTGAGATTCTGTTTCAGGTACACGTTGAACACGGTGCACACCCGACTCGAATTTCAACATCCCATATAATCCAAGACCTTCGATGTTCATTGAAATCTCTTTGTATCCTTTTGTGGTTCCTTCAGAAGAATTGATAATTTCATATTTCCACCCCATTTCTTTGAAGAACATCGTGTACATTCTAAAAATATCTTCTACAAAAATACACGCTTCATCTCCACCTGTTCCGGCGCGTAATTCCATGATCGCATTTTTATCATCTTCCGGATCTTTCGGAATTAACAACATTTTTATTTGTTCTTCAACCCCAGGTTTCTTATGTTCTAATTCATCAATTTCCATCTTTGCCATTTCTCGCATTTCTGGATCTTTTTCAGTCTCTAATAATTCTCGAGCACTTTTTAAATTATCGAAAATACTTTTGTATTCCTTGTAGGCAATAACCATTTCTTCTAAGTCGCGGTATTCTTTACTCAACTTGACATAGCGATCCATATCTGAAATAATATCAGGATCGACAATTAAAGTTCCAACTTCAATAAATCGGTAGTTAACAGCTTCTAACTTGCCTAGTAAATCTTGCATTTTTTTAGATATTAAGATTCAAGATATTAAGATTCAAGACATTAAGACAAATTAAGTCTTTAGATCTTGGGTCTTTAGATCTTGCCTCTAAAATTATTAATAGTCGAAAACCCCATAATCGGACTTAATAGTCAATTTTTTCCCTGAATGATCTTCTACGTGACCGATAATTTGTGCTTCGATATTGAATGATTTAGAAATCTCAATAATTGATGCGGCTATTTCTTCAGAAACATAGATTTCCATTCGATGTCCCATATTGAACACTTTATACATTTCTTTCCAATCTGTTTTAGACTCTTCTTGAATTAACTTAAATAGAGGCGGAATTGGAAATAAATTATCTTTTACAATATGCACATTGTCAACAAAATGAAGCACTTTTGTTTGTGCTCCACCGCTACAGTGAACCATCCCACAAATATCTTTTCTATGTTTATCTAAAATTTGTTTTATCACGGGAGCGTAGGTCCTCGTTGGTGACAATACTAATTTTCCTGCATTTAAGGGAGAGTTTTCAATCGAATCTGTCAATTTCTTAGAACCAGAATAGACTAAATCACTAGGAACGCTTGAATCAAAACTTTCAGGAAATTCAGTAGCTAATTCTTTTGAAAACACATCGTGACGAGCAGAAGTTAATCCATTACTACCCATACCGCCATTATATTCATTTTCATAGGTTGCTTGACCAAAGGAAGCTAATCCAACGATTACATTTCCTCCTTTAATCGTATGATTAGAAATTACTTCCGAACGTTTCATTCGGCAAACCACGGTGGAATCCACGATTATTGTACGGACTAAATCGCCCACATCAGCCGTTTCTCCTCCTGTAGAATTAATCCCAATACCTTGTTTACGAAGATCTTCTAAAAGAGACTCTGTACCATTTATAATTTCAGAAATCACTTCACCAGGGACTAAATTCTTATTTCTTCCTATTGTGGAAGATAGTAGAATATTATCTGTCGCCCCCACACATAGAAGGTCGTCAATATTCATAATCAATGCATCTTGAGCAATCCCTTTCCAAACAGAAATATCGCCTGTTTTTTTCCAATACATATAGGCAAGGGATGATTTCGTTCCTGCACCATCGGCGTGCATAACGATGCAATAATCTTCGTCGCCAGAAAGAGTATCGGGAACTATTTTGCAAAATGCTTGCGGAAACAAACCTTTGTCAACGTTTTTTATAGCGTTGTGCACATCTTCTTTTCCAGCAGAAACTCCTCTTAGATTGTAACGGGTATCAGACATAATTAATTTTGAAAGAACAAAGGTACGAAATTTAGCTTTTAGGAAATAATCATCCTAAGAAATAGTGTATAATTTTAATTGGAAGAGGAGGCTCTTAAAAATAAACAGCGCTATAAATAAGGCTGAATAAAAAGAAGTCTTACGAAACACAAAAAAGCCAGTAAAAAATTTTTACTGACTTTTTTGTATTAACTATCAGCGTACTAAAATCAACTTATTTTTTTTTAAGTTTAGATTTAATCTTGTTTTTTATCTTAGAAAGAATACTTGAATCACTTGAGCTAGATGAATTTGAACTACTCACATTTTTAGAACTGGATTTTGTACCAGTTGAAGAACCGGCAAGATCCTCATAAACTTCTAATAAAGACTGTTTGTTTTTTGTGATCGCAATTAATGTTAACGGGTCACTTCCTTTACAGTCCCCACAAGTTGAATTAACGGTATATGTTTTTTCTTCCGCCTCTCTTTGAACACCTCCGATTTTCGCAACTTTCGCTAAGTTCGCAACTTTCGCATCAAATTCTTCCTGTTTTTCTTGACTAAGTGACCGAACATTTTTATAATAACCTGCATATCCATATACTAAAGCCTCACTTTTTCCGCCAAAGAATAGTAGTATTTTTTTAGTTGTGGTAACACTATATATAGGATCGATTAAAACATCAATATTATTGTCAATAATTGCATTAAAATAGGCTTCTTCTTTAGCCGCTTTTTCTGCAGTGTGCTTTTTTGTTGACGATCCTTTAATTCGGTTATTAAAGTTCGGTTCAACATCCACAACAAATTTTTCTGCTTCAACATCTTGATTTGAGACACGCACAATTCTTGAAGAATGCGAATACGTTTTACACGCGCCTAATGAAAGAAGTGCTAGACCTGTAATTATTATTTTTTAAGATATATTTTTCATAAGTATGTACAATTTAGAAATTATTATTTTTTAAGTTTTTTATAGACATCAACTAATGATGATTTATTTTTTTTGATAGAAAAAGTGGACGCCTCAACACCTTTACATTCGGTGCACTTTGTAATAACCGGAGAAGTTTTTTCTTCCGTTTCATCAAGAATACCTTTGATTTCTCCTAATTTTTCTAAATCTAAAACTTTTTGATCCAACTCTTCTTGCTGAACTTGTTTTAAACTTTTAGGATTTTTATAAAACCCGGCATATCCGTATACAGTTGATTCACTTTTGCCACCAAAGAACAGTAACATTTTTTTAGTTGTAGTAACACTATAAATAGGATCAATTAAAACGTCAACATTATTGTCAATAATTGCATTAAAATAGGCTTCTTCTTTTGCTGATTTTTCCGCAGTATGTTTCTTTGTAGAAGAACCCTTGACTTTTTTAGAAAAATCTGGCACAATCTCCAGAACAAACGTGTTTGCCTTTACATCCTTATTTTCTAAGGCGATGTTTCGTGATGAATGGGAAAATGTTTTACAGGAAACTAGCGCTCCTACCATAAAAATACTTAAGATGATTTTTTTCATTTATTTATTATTTGATTATTAATTTAGTTCCTGGATATAGATTGTTACTCTTTAATTTATTCAATTCTTTAATTTTATCAATCGAAATTTTTGTGTTTACTGAAACCCTATACATTGTTTCCCCTTCACTTACTATATAAAAACCATTTTTAATATTTTCCTCCTGGTTTTCTGTTAATGGAACGTCTGTTTTCCATTTAGTGTTTGTTACAGGAGTTAATTCCTTTTTCGCAACATTCGTTTCTTTTATGTTTTTTACTAGAAGTAATTTGGTTCCGGCAGGAACATTATTTGTTGCTAAGGAGTTTATTTGCTTCAATTTGTCAACCGGAATTTTTGTATTTACTGAAACCCTATATAACGTTTCTCCCTTCTGAACAATATAAAAGCCTTGTTCTATATTTTCTGTTTGTACATTCGTGATTGGTAAATCAGTTTTCCACTTGTTGGTTGTATTTGTTTGCCCGAAGCTTTCTTTTTCTGTCGATGTTGGTTTCGATGTAGTTGTCGAATTCTCAACTTCTTTTTCTCGCTCCGTGATTAAATTATCGTTATTCCTGGTTTGTTGAATTTCCTCAATTTTTTTTGTTTCAAAAACCTTCTTTTTATTCAAATCTTTATTTGTTACTATCGTTTTTTCGACATCTTCAATTATGACGGGATTAGGATTACTGCGACTCTCCTCTTCTATGTTTTCTGCTTACGTATTATCAACAGAGTTGTTTTCAGCAGCCAAGATTTGTGTCTTTGTTCGTTCAGTCCCAGCATCAATTTTCCCTTGATTTTTAAAATATTTTGCATCCGCAATCTCTACTGCAGATTTTTTGTTTTGGCCGCCAACATTCTTCAAATACGATGCATCTGCATGCTTTATGGCTAAAGTGTTTGTGTTCATTATTGCATTAAATTGAGCAAAAATAAAGTTCGGTATTGCCGCAAGGAAAAGTAGTGATAAGGTTAGTATTAGTTTTGTCATTAGTTGTTTAATTATTTGTCAAAAGCACGATTTATTTCTACGAAACTAGGCATTATTAAAAAAACCTTAAAAAATTTTTTCTGTACTTAACACAGGTATAACAAAGGAGAATTAGCGGGAATAAATTTTAGAAAATTGTGTCAATCAAAATAATTACGTTATTTTTAGGGAAGTTTACTTTACTAGATTAGTATAATCAACTTATTTTTCATTAGATCGACATCGTAAAACAGCAACAAAACATGAACACAAATATTAAAATTTTAATAGTAGATGACCATAATTTAATAGTGGAAGCTTGGACAAACATTTTAAACGCTGTTGAAGGATACGAAGTGTGTGGGTCATGCGATACTGCTGACGAAGCGCTTTCATTAACACTTCAAAGCAGGCCAGATGTCGTGCTAATGGACATTAATCTGAAAGGAAGTTCGGGGTTTGATGCGACTGAAAACATTATGAATCAACTTCCAAAAACGAAGGTTATAGGACTTTCTATACATGATGACCTTTCTATTGTAAAAAAGATTTTTGCAAAAGGAGCAAAAGGGTACTTAACGAAAAATTCATCTAAGAAAGAATTAATTATATCTATTCGACAAGTATTTGAAGGGGAAGTGTTTGTCTGTGATGAAATAAAAGACCGCTTTTTTAATAATGCTTTAAGCAGAGACGAAAACGGCACAAAAAAAGACCTAACAACAAAAGAAATAGATATTATTAAATACATTGCACAGGGAATGACTTCAAAAGAAATTGGGGACATTCTTACTATTTCGCATAGGACAGTTGAAACACATCGACATAATATTTTAAAAAAGTTAGATATTCCAAATTCAGCATTATTAACTTCTTATGCAAAAGATAAAGGGTATATTTAAGTGCTTTTTATTTAGGTTTTTATACAGTATTTTATAGATTCACACCGATTATTAAGTGTTTGCACGTATGTGGTTTGTGTTTTATACGCACGAACTACTCTGTGTGTGGTATTAAATCTCGAAATAAGGTTTTTTTTTTGCTTGTTTTAATCGATTTAGTCGTTCCTTTGCGGCGTGAAAGAATTACATTAAAATTTAATAATTCTAAAACGTATGGAAAAGATTAAAAAAATAATGGAGATTATAAAATACAGCGAGTTGTATACTATGAACGAATTATTATTCAAGTCTACTAGCGAAATCGACGATATTTATTATGAATGCTTGATTCCCATCCTTAAAAGATTCAAAACATTAAATTAATAAAATAGCGAGATGAAAATAAAAACGATTTTGATTTTTGCTTTTTTCTGTAACACATGGTTAGTGAAAGCGCAAGAACAAAAAGGCAAAGTATGGATAACCGTTGACGATATTTCTATTTTACCTGCATTAAATTCTAAAGGGGGTCTCAGTTCTACTTCCGCTGCTTTCCAAAAAATTGTAAATCAATTTGATATTACAAATGTTGTTTTGGCTTTTCCTGCTTCAAAAAGTAAAGAATTGAGAAAAGTCTACGAGATACAATGTAATTGTAATCAATCTGTTTTATCCGCAGCTATTGAAAATGCGGTGGTCGGCATGCGGAAACCGCAAGAAGCTCCAGTTTATGAATTAATGTATAGTCCAAACGATTACAACACTTTAATTGCTAATGATTATGCTTTAAATTTAATCAACGCGCAAGGAGCTTGGGATATCTCCCATGGTGACCCTTCGATTGTTATTGGAATTTCTGATTCTAATTATGATACGACGAGCACAGAATTAGTAGGAAAATTGAACGACATAGAATCAGGAATGACGGATCCAAATATAGCTCACGGAACACAAGTTGCTATTACTGCCGCTGGCAACACAAACAATGGAATCGGAAAAAGTTCTATTGGATTCGATTCTCACATGCGCTTATATTCTATCGGGTTTAATCAAATTCTTCAAGCGTCTTACGATGGAGTTAGAGTTATTAATATGAGTTGGGCTTCTGGCTGCTCAATTAATGATTATTCTCAATCTGTCATAGATGAAATTTATGCAAACGGAACAATCCTAGTTGCGGCTGCTGGTAACGGAGGAACATGTGGTGGTGCTTCAATGCTTGTTTATCCTGCTGCTTACAATCATGTTATTTCTGTCACTTCAATTGGTGCAGATGATAAACACGAAAGGCTAAATGCTGCCGGTGCAATTGTTACTCATCAACATAATGAGTTCGTTGATATTAGTTCACCAGGCTATATGGTTGGACTTATTACTCCTTCAGGCGCTGCAACGTATGCCAATGGAACTTCTTTTGCTTCTCCTCTTGTTACAGGAACAATTGCTTTAATGCTTGCTGTAACTCCTTGTTTGAACGCAGAGGATGTTGAATATATTTTAAAAACAACAGCAACTAATATAGATGGATTAAATCCTGCATATGTTGGAATTATTGGCACAGGAAGATTGAACGCTCAGGCGGCAGTAGCGATGGCTAAAACGTATAAAAAACTTTCTTTTAGTTATTCACAAACAGAATTTAATTGTATTTCTCAAGTGGGAACGGGTGCTATTAATACGATTGGGGGAACATCTCCATATACTGTTACGTGGCCAGACGGAAGTGTTGGGTCAACAATGGCTAATTTAGCGCAAGGATCTTACACAATTAGCGTGGTAGACTCTTCGGGGTGTTTTGGAGACACAACAATTAACATAACAAACTTAGGTTCGCCGGCTTTAAATTATGATTACTTAACGGGTGTTCAAGTGACATCTTCTACTTTTAGTCTGAATGATCTTAATGGAGATGGGGTGATAAAAATTAAAGGAGACATGACGATTGATAGCGGAGTAAGTTATTCAATAGAATCAAAATCTCTTGAATTTGGTGCTAGCGCAGATTCTTTTTCGGGAATATTGATAGAAAATAATGCAACATTATCAATTTCTAAAAGTTCATCTTTGAAGGGATTAAGTGCTTGCAAGTCCAAGTGGGAAGGAATTGTAATCGCAGATAATAGTATCAATACTTCAGGAGTAATTGCGTATGACACCCAAGCGGGAAGACTTATACTGGATAAAGTAAATATTTATGACGCAAATATTGCTGTAAAAACGAAAGAGGTTGATCCTTTAACCGAAAATGGAGCATTAAAATATGGCTCTTATAAAATAACAAATTCTGTTTTTACTAATAATGCCATTGGATTAAAAATAACATCTAGCGAGTCGGAAACATTAAAAAGTGAAATCACTAAAAACATTTTTGTACTAGAGGATTCAACGTTAAATAACCCAACGCATATTATTTTAACAAATGTAGACAACTTGGAGATTTTTAAAAACACCTTTTTTGGAAACGACAAAGTCAACTCTGATGATAGAGGAACGGGAATAAAATCTACAAATTCAAATCTTTTTATTGCTGAATCTGGAAGTACAGATTTATTAAACCTTTCTTCCGACGGGAATCATTTTTATAATTTAGCAAATGGTATTCAGGCTTCGAGTACAGATAGTGTAGTAGATTCCTATCAAATAACAGGTTGTTTTTTCTCTAAAGTGAATGAGGCAATTTCGCTCGATAAATTCTCTAAGGCCGTCATTTATAAAAATGAATTCGATGTTCCTATGGGCACGACTTCTGAAAACAGGGTTGCTATTAAAGTGTCAAGTAATAGCTCAATGGTCATTACGGATAATCTCTTCACAACAACAAATATTTGTCCAATTGGAGTTTACGCCGTAATCATGGAGGATAGCGATACGAATAAAATGGATGTGTATAGAAATAAATTTGAAGGAAGTTTTACTGCCGCAAATTTATTTAGAGGAAATAATTTAAAAACATTCATTGATTGCAACTCATATACAGGAAACAATGACAATCATTGGGTGGTTTCTGCAGGAAAACTAGGAGATCAATCGGGAGTAGATATAAATGGACAATCGTTAATTTATAAAAATGAATTTGGAATTTGTTATGGAGGAGCACCTCAAATAGTTGTAAACGCAGACGCTTTAGGATTTGTTTATCAATCGAAAGCGGAGTATATGCCGATTTTAACAACGGAGACGGTAATTCAATCAATTATTACTAAAAACGCGGAAGACAATCAATGTCGTAATTTCTTTGACCCAACTATCCCAACAAAAACCATTGATGAGGTAGTTTACGGTTTAGGGTCAGCCATTTTCCCGAACCCAACAGTAGATAAATCAGCGGTGACTTGGAACAAAATAGATATTGATCAAATACTAATTTATAACTCCAATGGAGAACTAATAAGTAATGTTGCCGTATCTGGTCCACAGGGAATTTATGAAATCACTAACTTAGCTTCTGGGGTGTATTTTGTGAAATTAGCCTTCAAGGGAGATGCTTTTCGCACAGAAAAATTAGTTGTAAGTCACTAAGAAATTCGAAAACAGGATTGATTTACTGTTTCAACTCAATTTGCATGTGCGTTCCTTTTTCAAGAGTGCTTGTAAGAGTGTATTTAATCTTTGCTAAAAAGGCTCTCTGCTCAATATTTTTTAACCCAAGACTATTATTCTTTTTAGTAATATCGAACCCTTTTCCATTGTCATTTGTATCAATATAAATGACATTTATAGCTTTCGTTACCTTACATGAAATTAAAGATCCTCCCGAATGTTTGATGGAATTATTAATAAATTCTTGAATTATTCTATAGAGATTATATTTATCGAAAGATTGAAAATCTACATCGCCTATTTCTGGGCTGATTAAAAGAGAAACATTAAACGCTTTTAGGGCTTTTAATCGTTCAAACATGGCTTGTAAAGCGAGTAAAAAACCGTGATCAAGTTCGGGAGGGGTTAAGCTATAACATAAGGCACGCGTTTGATTTAAACTCGTTTTCAAAACAGCAAAACAACTGTCAAGCGCATTATGGTCCACCATTTCTTCTTCCGCTATTTGAGATAAATATAAGTTTAACGCCACTAAATGCTGAGCTAAACCATCATGTAACTCCATTGAAAACCTCTTTCTTTCATGGTCTTGTGTTTCACTAATAAGAGTTAATTGCTGGGCTTCAAAGTTTTTCTGCCTTGTTATATCCTGCATAGCACCAATAACTCGAAGCGGTTTCCCTTTTGCGTTTCTTACAATATACGCGTTGTCCAGCACATAGGCATATGTCATGTCTTTTTTGAGAAATCGATATTCTGAAGTCCAATAATCCACTTTTTTATTTGCCAAATTAGAGTCAAAAGTTAATTTTACCCATGGATAATCGTCAGGATGAACATAGTGTGCCCAATTTTCTGCCCTAGGAAGCTCATTTTGTTTTTTATAACCAAACAAAGCAGAAATTCCATCTGCCCAAAATAATTTATTAGTGCTTAAGTCTAAATCCCAAATCGCTTCATTCACCGCCTTGGAAGCAAGATAAAAACGTTCATTACTTTGAATTAAATTCTGTTCTGTAATCATTTTTTTAGTTACGTCATTAACAATAACTAATATCGATGGTTTTCCTGAAATCACCATTTCATTTCTAATAATTTCTACATTAATAAGGTTTCCTTTTTTTGTTTTATTAACGCATATTTCTAGTAGTGTTTCTTTTTTATTTAAAATATTACTTCTATAATTTATTTTTTCTTTGGATGGATCATAGGTTGCTTTTTCGTTGTCATCCAATAAATCGATTGTCGTCATTTCATTAAATTCTTCGGTAGAATATCCATATGTATTGACAGCGGATTCATTCACCTCGATAAACTTTAATGTAGCCTTATCATAAATATACATGGGTTGCGCATTACTATGAAATAAGGCACGGTATCTTTTCTCGGAATCTTGTAAATTAATTTTGGATAATTTTCGATCCGTTGTGTCCTCTTGAATAGCGAAATATTGGCTGATAGCTCCCGTTTCATCAAACATGGGCTGGCCCGTAATTCTGGTCCAATAGACATCTTTATTTTTCTTGTGAAAAAGGGTGTTCAATGTAAATGAATTATTTCCAACCATTTGTTGATGGAGATAATCGATAATATCTGGATCAGATTTTTCACCTTTTAATAAATCAAAGGGATTTTTACCAATTACTTCTTCAAATTGATAACCAGTCATGGATGTAAAAGCAGGGTTAATCCACGTTATCTGTTGATTTAGATCCGCAATAAAAACGGCTTTGTTTGTGTTTTTAGCAATTAATGACAGTTTTGTAATCTCGTCTTCCTTTTTTCTTCGTTCAATTAAGTTGGAAAGTATACCGATAATTTTTGTGAGAAAGGCGGAATCTACTTTTGACGGAACGATTTCCTTTTTAAAATAAACGACAAATAACGCTAAAAGATTTCCCTCTGAAGAAGAGATAGGAAAAGACCAGCAAGAAATAAACCCTTCTTTTTTCGTGACGTCTTGAAAGCCTGACCAGTTTGCCTCTTTTTGAATATTAGTAACAATAGTCGTTGTATCACTGAAAACAGCATTTGAACCTTTTTGTGAATCCCTCGATATTTCTATTTCGTTGACTGCGTTTTGATAGGTTTTAGAGAGAGAAGGTCCGGAAAAATTAGTGAGTGTATTTCCATTTTTAGACAATAGTAAAACGGAGCAATACATTCCTGGAATAATCGACTCCATTTTTAAGATAGCATTGTCAAATATTTCATTTAATTTTTTGGTTCTTTTATTGTTTTCTATAAGTGAGAATTGTTCTAATTCAAGAATTGTTCTTTGTATTTTACTTTCCGTAATGTCATTATAAAAGACAGAAACGCCAGTTTTGGAAGGAAAAATTTTCACATTTAACCATTTTTGAGCACGCATGCAAAAATACTCGAATTCTGTATGTTTCTTTTTCGATAGGGCATTGAGGTATTTTTGATTGTGTTCATCATTGTCTGTGAATGAATCCCAGAAACTTTTACCAATTAATTTCTTGTTAGCTCGATTAAACAGAACATTTGCTTTTCTATTGATATAGGTTAGATTCCAGTCCTTGTCCAATGCTATAAAAGCATCTGTGATACTTGATAGTATTGCATCTTTTTGTTCTTCACTGTTTTTAAGATCTTCTATTGCTTTGGCGCTTTTCACGGCAACCCTTGCCGCAAGAAGAAGACCTTTTATAGATGAGTTAGCAAATTGATTATTTCCTTCTGCTTCTAGCGCGATAAAATCCCCCTCCCTTCTTAAAAAACGTATTTCTATTTTAGGATGTTTTCCTTCATGAAGCGAGATTTTTTCAAGTTCGCCTTGCATCAATAGGGCATCTTCGGAATGAATTAGTTCAAGAATCTGCCTGTTTATTAATTCTTTTTCTGGGTAGCCTAATACATCGATTATAGAATGACTAACATATTGAATAGTGCCAGATTTGTCGAGCAAGAAAACGATATCAGAACTGCTTTGAATTATTGAACGAAAAAAATCGTCTTGTCTTTGTTTATCTTTTTGATTTTTTTTAGAGTTCGACTCTTTGACTTTGCTTTTTTTCTCTACTTTTTTTCGAAGCGCAATTTCTTTTTTCAATGATTTTTTTACCAAAGCTAATTCTGCTGCAAGTCTTTTTTCAGATTCAGATTTAATTTCATTTTTTTTCATCGAAGTATGTTTTGTTCTTTATCTGGAAGAAATATAGTGCTTATAAATGTAATACTATCTGTGAGAATAGAAAAATAATGCAACTCATTTTAGTTACGACGAAAATTCAACATTAAATAAAGGACTTAATATAAATTTTCCGTTCACTTTTTCTGTTGACGGAGGAATTACTAAACCTTTAATAACAGAGGTTTTTCCTTTTGTTACCAAATCAATTATTTGGCTTTCTGAAAGTTTCTTTCCCATTAATTCGAAAGGAATTTTAAAGCCACATGCTCCAAAATTCGAACATCCAACAGCAGCTTTCCCTCGCATTAATTTTGCTGTTTTACATTTTGGACAAATCGTATCTTCTATTTTAATTTCAACTTTTGGAGCTCTGGGTTTTGGAGGAGCTTTGACCACAACTACGGGGGCAATTGAAATCGTTCTTTGATGTGAATTAAAAACAACTTCCTCCGTTAAATCTACCACCATTTGAATTAATTCTTTTTTAAACACATCTGCCTCGTATTCTCCTTTTTCTATCAATCTTAATTTCCGTTCCCAATCCCCAGTTAACTCCGCGCTTTTTAATAACTCATTTTGGATGGTGTCAATTAGTCCCATGCCTGTTGGAGTAGCAACAAGATTTTTTCTCTTTCTTTCAATATATTTTCTTCGAAATAAAGTTTCAATAATATTTGCTCTAGTGGAAGGTCTTCCAATTCCTTGGTCTTTCATTAACTCTCTCAGCTCCTCGTCTTCAACGGTTTTTCCTGCCGTTTCCATAGCACGAAGCAGAGTCGCTTCTGTATAATATTTTGGAGGAGAAGTTTTACCTTGATGTATGACAGGAAGATGAGGTCCTTTTTCTCCCTCAATGAACGTAGGCATAATACGTTCTTCTGTATTTTCTTTCTTTTCAACTACTTCATCCGCATATACTAATCTCCAACCTGGATCAATAATTTGTTTCCCCAATGCTTTAAATTCTAGTTTTTCCACTTTACCAATAACAGTAGTATTCGACACTTTACATTCAGGATAAAAAACAGCAATAAATCGTTTACTAATAAGATCGTAAATATGCTGTTCTGGCGGCGTTATTCCTGAAGGAACAACGCCTGTTGGAATGATAGCGTGGTGATCAGTTACTTTTTTATCATCAAAAACGGATTTTAATTTTGGGATAGGGTTTTCTAATAAAGGAGCAGTTAAGCGAGAATAATATTTCATCCCATTCAAAATAGCTGGAATCTTTGGATGAATATCTTCGGATAAATACGTTGTATCAACCCTCGGATAGGTGGTTAATTTCTTTTCGTATAAATTTTGAATCAACTTTAATGTCTCATCAGCGGTGTATCCATATTTTCTATTCGCATCCACCTGAAGAGAGGTCAAATCATACAACCGAGGATTCCCTTCTTTCCCTTCCTTTTGTTCAAATGAAGTTATTTCAAAGTCATGTAATTTTAAGTATTCTAATCCTTTTTGCGCTTTTTCCTCTGATTGCAAACGATCAATTTGACATAAAAATTCAGTGTCGCGGTAGATTGTTTTCAGTTCCCAATATTCTTCCGTTGTAAATGCATCAATTTCCTTTTGACGATTTACAATCATCGCTAAGGTGGGTGTTTGAACTCTACCAATCGAAAAAGTGGATTGGCCGCGCCCGAACTTAACTGTGAAAAGGCGTGTTGCATTAATACCTAGAAGCCAGTCGCCTATTGCTCTTGCGCTACCAGCAGAATATAATCTATCATAATCAGAGGACGGTTTTAATTTTTGAAATCCTTCTCGAATCGCTTCTTCTGTTAAGGAAGAAATCCATAACCGTCTTATTGGAACCTTACATTTTGCTTTTAACAAGACC
>CAMDAO010000036.1 GCA_945888595.1 Chryseobacterium gleum
GCATTAAAGAAAACATTGTGATGCTTATCGATATTGTAATTTGCACCAGCCTTAGTAGTTGAACCCATAAACCATTTTTCATCTGTAGTTGCATATCTTGCTTCAGCAGAATTATTGTTATAGTCGACACCATTATAAGTAACAGTATCTCCATACCCAACGGCTTGAATCAAAGTTGTATCAGCTAAAACAATATCTTTATTTTTAAAATAGTCAATGCGTTGATAACCCGTTTCATTAATTGAAGCAGTAATGAAAGTACTCCATTTATCTTTTTTGTACTCCACTTGTCCAAAAACACCACCCCATTTTACCGTCGCATCATTATAATAAGTAACTTTGTCGCCTGTTCGTTTCATAGAATTAGACGTGTTTCCTAGCGTTGGCGTTTGTTGATTTTCATCAACATTATCGATTGTATAATCACCACCTAATAAATCATAAACAGATTGATAATGAGAACCTTTATAATAACGAGCGTCAACACCAAACATCGTAGACCACTGTTTATTGATTCGATAATTAAATGTTGACAAAACACCATACCAGTTATGATCATTATTTGAGGAACGAATATAATTACTTGAAGCATGTTCTGTTTTACTATACAAGTTCGAAAAATTCGTAGAATTATATGTAAATAAATCCTGCATATTAATCAGTCCGTCTATTGTATCACGTGATGTTTGATTTTTCAATCCTGTTCCACCACCTTTACCAATTGACATATACGCAACCGTTGTTAAATTGATTTTAGCATTTGGATCAAACGAGTGTGTTAAGTTAAACTGAGGTTTATGGAAATAATTAATTTTTTCGTTAACATTTTTACCATTTATTCTTCCTGCATCAGGATTGTAACGAATTCCTCTAGAACCAATAGTTGGTGACGTATATTGAGAGTTACTTAAAGTGCTAATTGAATCTAATGCTTCTTGATAATTGATCCCAGCTCTTTCAGCTAAACCTTTATCTATAACGGCAATTGGTAGGCGAGTAGTTCGTTGTCCATGAGATTGTGGAGCACCATTTATACCGAAACTTATTAAATGTTTATTAAACTTCTTTTGAACTTTCATGAAATAAGACCATGCATCATCAAAAGTAGCATCAGCATAACTCATTCCCCATTTGCGCGAACCAGCAATAGTAACTCCCCAATTTCCTTTCAGTGAACCTGTATTATAACCAAAAGACGTTTTATATAAACCATAATAATTCACTTCATTTTTTACAGAAGCGCCCATTTTAGAATCGATCCCTTTTGTTACGATATTCATTGTTCCACCGACTGAAACGATTGATAATTTTGATGCTCCTAAACCTCTTTGAACTTGCATGTATTTTGTAATATCTCCTAGTCCATCCCAATTACTCCAATAAACCTGTCCATTTTCCATGTCATTCACGGGAACTCCATCGACTAATACTGCAATATTTCGTTGATCAAATCCACGAATTGAAACACGTGCATCTCCAGCACCACCTCCTTGTTCCGTAGCATAAGCACCTGGAGTAGAATTTAAAATCATTGGAAGATCTCTTGTCCCTAGTTCTTCGGCAATTTGCTTTGAATTTATTTTTGAAAATGCAATAGGAGTTTCTCTTGACTTGGCAAGATCAATCGCCACAACAACAACCTCCTCCAGCTCATTTTCTTTTTGTATCTCCTGAATAGCAATATTTCTAACTATTGCTTCGTTACTAACAGAAACAGTAACTTCTTGCTTGGTATAATTTGTAAAGTAAATCGTTATCGTGTGCGATGAATTCGGATCAACTGAAAATGAATATTTACCAGACGCATCGGAATATGTAACACTATTGGTATCACACAACAACTTGGCTCCCTGAATTGGCATTCTCGTTTCATCATCAGAAACAACACCGGTTATTGAAACTTTCTCTTGTGCGAAATAAATAAAACATATGAATACGGCAGAAAATGTACAAAAGATCTTTCTCATAATACTACAAATCAATTAAAATAAAGTAAAGTCGAATCTTAGCGAATAACTACAGTTGATTTTGAGATTGAATTATTAGCGTATTTAATTGAAATTTGATACATTCCTTTATCCAAATTAGCAGCAGTAATTTCTTTAGATTTCATCGCTTCAGTTGATTTTTCAAAAAACACAACTTGACCTATAAGGTTAGAAATTTGAATTTCTGAAATCAATTCACTTGAAGTAACAGTAAATGAGCCATCTACAGAAGGATTTGGAAAAACAGCAAATGAAACCGCAGAACCTAGATTATTTAATCCAAGCACACAATCACATGTGTGAGTACCTAAACCATTCCAAGTATCTTTTGGCAATGAATCCCATTGTTGAGTTACAATAAATGGATCGGGATTAACTGAAACTCCCACTGTCACAGAAGCTTTTCTTCTCAATGTTTGGTCTTTTGTCCAAAATGCACCTGCAGAACCATCATAAGGAAAAACATCACTCCAAGATTGACCTGAAGCCATTCCTGCATCACCTATTTTACCCATTAAATCGATCATTATTGTACCATTAAATAAACCAATAGCATCATTTCCATTCATATAAGTTGGAGCTGGATAAGCACCATCTAATAAATCAGCTAGCGCTTGAAGTGTTGGAGAACATGCAGGAGAAGAAGCTGACCCAGTCAATTGACCGTTTGCGATTACAAAAGTAGAATACGCTGCAATTGTACCTGTTAAATCTGTTATCCCACCTGCAGCTGCTGTAGCATCTCCATTTGAAAATCGTTGAATGCTATATCCTGAAAGGTTAATTGGAGAAGCAGTTGGATTAAATAATTCGAGAGCTTTGTCATTTCCTGTTCCTTCAACATATTCAGAGATAAATAGTTTTGTACAATCCTGAGCATTTGATTGAGAAACTGCACAAGTAAATGCGCTTAAAAAAAGTAATGTTTTTTTCATAGTCGGTATATATTAAAATTAAAAGGTAACTTATTAAAGAAGGAAATTACAAAAAAATAAATGTTGCAATCAAAAAAAAATAGTTTTATTTTCAAAAAAAATTAAACATCATTATTTTATAGTCCTTTATATGTTTTATTTTCTATGGTTTCAGTTTATTAAAACAGTAACTTCAAGGATGACATAGAAAAATACAGGACAAATATATACCTTTTTTCGATATGCAATATTATGAAATTATTAACAATTTTTAAAGGTTTTGCACGATTTCATAAAAACATGTGAAACATTCTATATATTTAGACGGTAAAAACTAGAATCTATAAAATTATGACCAACAAATTACTTCTATTCTTATTTCTTTTTGGAATACATTCTATTGCTCTTTCACAAGAAATCACTGTCGAAAAAATATGGAAAAATCGTGAATTTTCAGCTGCTTCAGTAGATGGTTTTAAATCCATGAAGGATGGAGAACATTTCACGAAAATATCAGGAAAAGAAGGAGATTTAGCCATTACAAAATATGCTTTTTCAGATTTTAAAGGAAACGGAGAAGTCATTGTAAAATTAGCCGACATTAAGTTAAATGAAAAAACAATTGATTTTGACGACTACGAATTTAATGACAATGAAAGTAAATTACTTTTAACCACCCAAACCACTGCTATTTATAGACGCAGTTATACCGCTGTCTATTATTTATACGACCTAACAACAAAAGTGGTACAGGTGTTAGATACTGAACACCAGCCTCAAACGTTAGCTGAATATTCACCAGATGGAACTAAAGTTTCATTTATTTACAAAAACAACATTTATGTAAAAGACTTAGAAAATGGCAAAGTAAAGGCATTAACAGAGGATGGTAAAATCAATAAAATTATCAACGGAACTTCTGATTGGGTCTATGAAGAAGAATTTGCTATCACAAAAGGATACTGTTGGTCACCAGATAACAAAAACATTGCTTTCTTAAAATTCAATGAGAAAAAAGTAAAAGAATTTACACTCACCTATTACAATGAATTATATCCTGATTTATATAAATATAAATACCCAAAAGCAGGAGAAGATAATTCAAAAGTAACAGCACATATTGTGAAAGTTGCTAGCGGGAAAACGTCTGTAATTCAATTAGGTGAATATGTGTATATTCCAAGATTAAAATGGTCTAAAACGGAAAATAATCTAATCATTCAAACATTAGACAGACATCAAAGTAAACTGAAGTATCATTTGATCAGTCTCCAAAAAAAACAAATAACTTCAAAAGTATTTTTCGAAGAAAACTCAAAAACATACATTGATATTGATGATAATTTACTGATCTTAAAAGATGGGAAAACGATTCTTAGAACAAGTGAAATAGATGGTTTTAATCATATCTACAAATTAACTTTTGATGGTGTCTCCACCCAAATAACAAAAGGAGATTGGGATGTTATCCAATTTTTAGGAATCGATGAAAACTCGCAGACAATTTTTTATACTTCCTGCGAAAAAGGAGCCATACATAAAGGAATCTATAAAATCAACCTAACAGGAGAAGCGAAAACTTCTATAAGTAAGGAAACAGGTGCAAATGAAGCAGAATTTTCAATCGGGATGAAATATTTTATTAAAGTCTATTCCAACGCAAATACACCACCTATTTATTCCCTTTGTAACTCAAGTGGTGTCGAATTAGCTATTTTAGAAAACAATGAGAAATTAGTTAACACCCTAAACAGCTACGCTTTATCAAAAAAAGAATTTTTCACCATTCAAGGAGCCGAAAAAAGTTTAAATGCTTGGATGATAAAACCTGCCAATTTCGATCCATCGAAAAAATACCCTATTTTCCTTACAGTATACGGTGGTCCCGGACACAACACAGTTGCAGATGAGTATGGTGGCGCCGATTTTATATATCATCAATTATTAGCTCAAAAAGGATACATAATAGTTTCAATTGATCCAAGAGGAACCATGTATCGAGGGGCTGAATTTAAGAAATCGACTTATTTACAATTAGGGAAATTAGAAACCGAAGATGTACTTGCATGCACAAAAGAATTAGGTAAATTGACATATGTAGACGCAACAAGAATTGGAATTCAAGGCTGGAGCTTTGGTGGTTTCATGACCTCACTTGCGATGACAAAAGGCGCTGATTTATTTAAAATGGGAATCGCTGTTGCTCCCGTGACCAACTGGAAGTATTATGACAATATTTATACAGAGCGTTTTATGAGAACGCCTGCAGAAAATCCAACAGGCTATAGCGAGAATTCACCTATCAATTTTGTCAATCTTTTGAAAGGAAAATATTTACTCATTCATGGGTCGGCAGATGATAATGTGCATTATCAAAATACAATGGAAATGATTAATGCCATGGTAAAAGAGAATAAACAATTTGATATGTTTGTATACCCAAATAAAAATCATGGTATTTATGGCGGAAACACGCGTAACCACTTATATAACATGATGTTAAATTATACATTAGAAAATCTTTAGTTGTAAAAAAAAGTGTGTTCCTTTTTTTTTTAGATAAATTAGAAAAAAAAATTAACGAACAGTTTTGTTTAAGGAAATTGTTTATTAATTTAGGCGACGCAAAAAAATAGAATACAAATTCGAGAAGAAGAAATGAGCGAAATAGCTAAATTAGAATTAAACGGTCAAATATTCGAATTCCCTGTAATAGAAGGAACTGAGAATGAAAAAGCAATCGATATTAGTTCATTAAGAACAAAAACTGGCTATATAACCATTGATCCAGGGTTTAAAAATACAGGTAGTTGTGAAAGTGCCATTACTTTTTTAGATGGTGAACTAGGTATTTTAAGATACCGTGGTTATCCAATTGAACAATTGGCGGAAAAAGCAAGTTTTCTAGAAGTAGCCTATTTATTAATTTATAAAGCGCTTCCTACCCAAAAAGAATTAGATTCATTTATCAATAGCATTACTAAACACACTTTAGTAGCTGAAGATATGAAACAATTTTTTGAAGCGTACCCAGCCAAAGCTCATCCTATGGGAGTTTTAGCTTCGATGGTTTGTTCTTTGTCCACTTTTTATCCAGAATCATTAGATCCTAATAGAAGTCCTGAAGCAAAAGACTTGACGATGCATCGCTTGCTTGGTAAATTACCAACATTAGCTGCATGGTCACATAAAAATGCTTTACGTCATCCATTTATGTATCCGAAAAATTCTTTAGATTATTGTTCGAATTTCATGCACATGATGTTTGCAATGCCTACTGAAGAATACACCGTAGATCCTGTTATTTCTGCAGCATTAAATAAATTACTAATACTACATGCGGATCATGAACAAAATTGTTCTACTGCAACCGTTAGAGTTGTAGGTTCTTCACAATCAAATTTATATTCAACGATTTCTGCTGGTATTTCAGCTTTGTGGGGACCTCTGCATGGCGGCGCTAATCAAGAAGTAATTGAAATGCTTGAGCAAATCCAAAACGATGGAGGAGATATTGACAAATGGGTTTTAAAAGCAAAAGATAAAAATGACTCATTCTTATTAATGGGCTTTGGTCACAGAGTATACAAAAACTTTGATCCACGTGCAAAAATTATTAAAAAAGCATGTGATGACATATTGGAAAAATTAAATGTAAACGATCCATTATTAGCCATTGCAAAAAGATTAGAGCAAGTTGCATTAGAAGATGAATATTTTAAATCTAGAAATTTATATCCAAACGTAGATTTCTATTCTGGAATTATTTACCGTGCACTCAATATTCCAACGGAAATGTTTACTGTAATGTTTGCTTTAGGTCGCCTACCAGGATGGATTTCTCAATGGAAAGAAATGACTGAAGGAGGTGAACCAATCGGTAGACCAAGACAAGTTTATACTGGCGCTGTTGAACGCGATTATGTAGATATTTCTCAAAGATAGGATGAAGACTTTAGATTTTTAGACGATAGACATTAGACAAAAAAAGCGATCACTAACATAGTTAGTGATCGCTTTTTCATGTAAAACCTTTAAGTCTAATATCTAAAAATCAAATCTCTAAATATCTAAATGTCTAAAATTAATTCTCAGGTGATTCTTCAACTACTGAATCTTCCGTGTTTTCGTAATTATTGTGTTTCGCTTTTTTTGAACCTTCATAAATCGTGAATTTTCTAAAACTACATTCTAAATCTCCATTGAATAATTTTATTTTTCGGTCAGGTCGAAGTGCTACTGATTTAAAACCTTCTTCGCTCGCAGAAATAATCCAACAAGAATACCCTTGCATCACATTTTTCATCCAATCTCCAATTCCTTCATACAACTCTTCAATATCATCGCCCATTCTTTCTCCATAAGGAGGATTGGTCACCATAACACCTGATTCTTCAGGTCTTTTTAATTCATTAAATGAACAAATTTCCGTTTCAATAAATCGACCAACCGCAACACCCTTCAGATTACGTCTTGTTTTCATAATCATATCAGGAGTAATATCTGAACCAATTATTTTGCAAGGCAACGATTGACAACGCTTATTTGCTGCCTCATAAACTTCATCCCATAATTGAAAATCAAAATTCTTAAAATTCTTAAACGCATAATGCTGTCTTTCTATCGAGGACGGAATATTAGCCGCTAACATTGCCGCTTCAATCAAAAGAGTCCCTGACCCACAAAATGGATCTACAAATGTCGATTTACGATCCCAACCTGACATCCGAACTAAACCAGCAGCAACCACTTCATTCAGAGGCGCCTCACCTGCAGATTGTCTATATCCTCTTTGAAATAAAGGAACTCCACTAGAATTCAAAGAAATCGTCACACTTGAATCATTTATATATACATCAAATAATACTTGTGGAACTTTTATATGGACATCTGGACGTTTGCCGTATTTATTTCTAAAAGTATCCGCAATAGCATCTTTCACTAATAAAAAAGGTAATTGAGAATGTTTGAAAAAATCTGAATAAATGGCTCCTTTGACAGCAAACGTTTTATCAATGTCAAAAAATTCAGTCCAATCGATTTTCATACATTTTTTGTATAAATCATCTTCGTGACGGATGTTGAATTTTGCAATTTCAACTAAAACCGATATAGCGCATCGTGAATGTAGATTTAAAAAATACACATCTTTCCAAGTTCCAGTAACTTGCACAGCCCTATTTAGCACCTTCACATCTGAATATCCAAGTTCGATTAACTCTTCTTTTAAAACTTCCTCTAATCCAAAAAACGTTTTTAACGTTATCGTTACATTTTCTCCACTATCTTTCAACTCATTATTCATCTTATCGTTGTTTTCTTTCAGAAATACTGCTAATTTTGTACAAAAGTAATAAAATTGAGGTCAACAATCCGTAATATTTCTTTATTCGCATTTTCTATTCTTATAATAGTATCTGTTCAAGCACAACAAAAAGTGGGTTTAGTACTTAGTGGTGGTGGCGCAACAGGACTGGCGCATATTGGGGTTTTAAAGGCTTTAGAAGAACGAGGGATTCCAATAGACTACATTACAGGCACTTCTGCTGGCGCTCTGGTTGGAGCAATGTATTCTTCAGGTTATAGTCCGGAAGAAATTGAAGATTACGTCTTAAAACCAGATTTTCAGCTAATGATTAGTGGGAAAATAAAACCTTCTCAACGTTTTTTAGTGCGTGAAGAAGAAATAAATGCCAGTTTATTTAATGTTGTTTTTACCCATAACAACATTTTAAAAAAATCTTTACCTACCAATTTTATTACATCCTCTTATGTAGATTTCGAAATGTTGAAATTTCTAGGAACAACGAGCGCATCATTCTCCAACAATTTTGACAGCTTATTTGTTCCTTTTCGCTGCGTTTCTAGCGATATTGCTAGTAAAAAAAGTGTTGTTTTTTCGAAAGGAAATCTAAATGAAGCAGTGCGATCATCTATGACGTTTCCTTTTTATTTTAGTCCCTTAAGAATTGGTGGCGATTTATTATTTGATGGTGGATTATACAATAATTTCCCAGCGGATATAATGTATACAGATTTCAGCCCAGATTTTATCATTGGAAGTAATGTCGGCTATAATGCTGAACCTCCAACAGAAGATGATTTAATTAGTCAGCTAACAAATATGCTTGTTTCACATTCAGATTACAATTTACCCTGTGAAATGGGTATCATTATTCAACCAGAAACAGAAGTTACCACCTTTGCTTTTAATGAAATAGAAAGAGCGATCAATGACGGATACAATTCAACCTTAAAATATTTAGATTCAATTGAATCGCATATAGAACATAAAATTTCAAAGGAAGAACTAACGGCAAGAAGAAACGCATTTAGGTCAAAAATTATTGACTTTCAAATAGAATCTATCACTTCTAGCTCGTATAAAAACGGAAAACTAAAATATGCTGAAAAAACAATGATAAATAAAAAAAGAGAGAAAATTCTTCCTCTTGAAATTGTTGAAAAAAGATATTTTAGATTGTATACAGCAAAACAAATTGATTTTATTTACCCTACATTAAGCAAAAAATCAGATAGTACCTATAATCTTAATTTGGAGATTAGAAAATCGAAAGAATTTAAACTTGATGTGGGTGGCCATTATTCTTCAAGAGCGGTCAACACTGGTTATTTATCCTTAAGCTATAGAAGACTTGGGAAAACAGCTTCGACAATTAAAGCAGAATCGTATTTTGGGAAATTCTATGGTTCGATAAAAACGGAATTAACTGTTGAAATTCCTTCTGTTTATCCAGTGGCATTAACTTCCTATTTCGTAATGAATCGCTGGGACTATTTTTATAACTTCGCCTCCTTTTTTGAAGATGTAAAACCTTCCTTTTTAATTCAGAACGAACTTTATTATGGATTAAAATTTATCCACCCAATTGGAAATACCACAAAAAGTATCATTGATTTGAGAGCTTTTTCTCTCGAAGACGATTATTATCAAACGGCGAACTTTACAAATAAAGACACCACTGACAAAACCTATTTTAATGGAAACTCTGTCAGTTGGCAATTTTTAAAAAATTCACTTAATAGAAAACAATTTTCTTCAAGTGGCCACTATTTCTCATTTAAAACGCGATATATAAGCGGAAAAGAACACAGTATAAGTGGAACCTTGAATAATAATCAACCATACGACAAAACAAATTTGCATATTTGGTTTAATATCAATTCAGAATTTCAGACTTTCATAATTGACAAACCTTATTTTCATCTAGGAGTGCATGCGAAGGGCGTATTAAACACTCAATCTTTATTTTCAAATTATACGGCCACATTACTTGCATTAAGTTCTTTTTCACCCATTCCTGATGCTGAAACCTACTTTTTGCCTGAATATCGATCTCCTCAATATGTGGGTACTGGTTTAAATTTGATCTTTACTTTAAAAAAGAAAGTTGATTTGCGCATTGACAGCTATTTTTATCAACCTTTTGTTAAATTAAATCTAAATGAAACAGATGGCTCTTTTGGGTATTCAAAACCATTTAAAGGGGAAGCATTTTTAATCTCAGGATCGGCAATTTTTCATTCCTTTTTTGGTCCTATCAGAGCAACGGTAAATTACTTCCCGGAACAGAATTCTCCATTTGCGTTCCAAATTAGTTATGGCTATGTAATCTTTAACGAAAGAGCGACGAGATAACACAGAGTTATTTCTATGTTCTAATATTCGCTTTTTTTTTATAAAATTATCATTTGGAACTTTAATCTAGTTCTTATATTTACAAAAAATTAAATTTTATCATGGAGAAAATAATCTGCGGCATTCAACAAATGGGAATAGGTGTTCCAAATGTACAAGAAATATGGAAATGGTACAGAAAGTTTTTAGGCGTTGATATTAGGGTTTTTGAAGAAGCTGCAGATGCTCCGCTGATGATCGATTATACAGGTGGAAAGGTTCACTCAAGAACGGCAACTTTAGCTCTCAGCATGGAAGGTGGCGGTGGATTTGAAATCTGGCAATACACTTCAAGATCTACTGAAAAAGCAGAATTTGATATCCAGCTGGGAGATTATGGTTTATATTCTTGTAGAATTAAATCAAGAAACGTAAGGCAATCATATGCGTATTTCCAAGCAAATGGCGCTAATTTATTGAGCGATATTGTTAAAAATCCTGCTGGTAACAATCATTTTTTTGTAGAAGATCCAAATGGTAATATTTTCGATATCGTGGAGGGTACGGATTTTTTTTCTGACACGAAACATCCTTCCAAATGTGGAGGTGCTGCAGGTGCGTTAATCGGTGTAAGTGATATTGAAAAATCTTTAAAATTATACCAAGATATTTTAGGTTACTCTACGATCGAATATGATGAAGTGGGTAATTTTGAAGATCTGCAGGGCTTACCAAAAGGGAATATGAAAGTGAGACGTATTTTATTATCTCATCAAGAACTAAGAAATGGGCCGTTTGCAAAACTTTTAGGACCCACGCAAATAGAATTAATACAGGCAATTGAACGACCAGATTGTAGAAAAATACTTGAAAATAGATTTTGGGGTGATTGGGGATTTATTCACTTATGCTTTGATATCCAAGGAATGGATATACTTAAAAAAGAATGTGAAAATAGAGGATTCCCATTCACTGTTGATAGTTCCAACTCATTTGATATGGGAGAAGCTGCAGGAAGATTTTCATATATTGAAGATCCAGATGGAACTTTAATTGAATTTGTGGAAACCCATAAAGTACCTGTGATGAAGAAAATTGGTTGGTATATTAATTTGAAAAATCGGGATCCAAAAAAACATTTACCGAGATGGATGCTTTTAGCAATGGGTTTAAACAAAGTGAAAAATTAAGTTATTTCTGACTCAAAAACAATTGTTTTGCGTAGAGTCAAATTTTGTAGAAATTATTGTTTAGCTTTGCTTTCTATAAAAATATTTTATTCTGAGTTTATATGATTACGAAAAAACACATAAATAAATTAATATTTCTCATTCTGGGATTAGTTATAACTGCTGTTTCATTTAATTCTTGTAAAGAAGATATTGAATTAGTTGGTAGTTACAAAGAGACAGCGGTGATCTATGCGCTTCTTGACCAATCAGAATCTATTCATTTCCTTAAAATAAATAGAGCTTTCATAGGACCTGGAAATGCATTGGAAATTGCTAAAATTCCTGATTCTAGTTATTTTAAAAATTTAGAAGGAACAATCACAGAATACATTAATGATGTTGTAACGAATACCTGGAATTTAAAAGACACTCTCGTTAACAATAAAAATACAAATGGTATATTTTATGCTCCAACCCAAAAACTCTACTATTTTAAAGGGGCATTGAATGATGCTGCAACGTATAAATTACGTGTCATTATTGACAAAAACACAACGAAAGAATTTGAAATTACAGGAGAAACGAAACTAGTTACTAATTTATCTTCTGCGCAAAGTTCACAAACCAGTTATTTCCGCTTTTTTAATACAGGTGTTTATAAAACTGATAATATAAAGACCACCCCAACAGGAACAGGTTCTGCCTTCCGAGTAAATGCGACATTAGGTATAGATTTTTACGAATATGACGACGCTTTCTCTGTTCTTGATTCAGTGAGTTTAATGTGGAATGCTGGTGAATCTGAAGTTCAACCCAATTCTAGTTACAGCGCTGCTATTGCTGGACAAAATTTTTATGAATTAATTAGAGACAATGTGACCAATAATCCATTGATAACCCATCGTCAAATAAAATCAATCACAATTCGATTGACGGGAGGATCTGAGGACTTTAATACCTATATTAATTCTAATAAGCCAAGTAGTTCGCTTGCTCAAACAAAACCGAATTTCACCAACTTAAGTGTGACGAATAACAAAAATGTCATTGGGATATTTTCTGCAAGACAAACCGTTCTTATCGTGAAGCCTTTTGCTGTGCCTTTTATCAATTCTAGAGCGCTCGATTCTGAATCAACGAAAGAACTTTGCACGGGAGCAATTACTGGAAATCTATTCTTTTGCAGTGGTCATAATTTAGACTCTGGACTAAGTTATCATTGCCCATAATTATTCTTTCGAAAATTTATAATTAATTGCTATCTTCGGTAAAAAATACCGAAGATTTTTTTTGCATTATGAACGATAGGAAAACGCTTTTCGCGGATGTTGTGCTCCCGATTGCCATATACCAAGTATTTACATATCGCATTCCATTTGAAATGAACGAGCATGTATTTGCAGGTATCCGCGTAATCGTGCCTTTCGGAAAAGCAAAACTCCTAACAGGTATCGTAACGAAAATTCATGAAACGATTCCTACCAATTATCAAGCAAAATATATTGAACATGTGCTAGATGATACCGCAATTATCACAAAAAAGCAATTTCAACTGTGGCAATGGATTGCCAATTATTATATGGCTCCAATTGGAGATGTAATGAATGCTGCACTTCCTGCCAATTTCAAACTTGCCAGTGAAACAAAAATCGTTCTCCATCCTGATTTTGATAGTATGAATACAAAATTAGATGATCGTCAATATCAAATCGTTGAAGCACTGCAAATTAGAGATGTTTTAGATTTAAAAGAAATTTCTGAAATAGTAGGAATAAAAACGATTCAACCTATTATAAAAATATTAATTGACAAAAGGGTGGTTCTTTCTCAAGAAGAGTTAAATGAAAAATTCACCCCTAAAACAGCGATGTATGTTCAATTAAATGAATCTATTTCAAATCAAAAGATCTTAGAAGAAACAATCCTTCGATTAGAATCAAAAAAATCATCGCAAAGACAATTGGAAACTTTACTACTTGTTTTACGAGAAGGGAATTATTCTGAAAATGAATTAGAACCTGTCTTAAGAAAGCAATTGGAAGAAGCTGGTGCAAGTATTTCCACGTTGAATACACTGGAAAAAAACGGGATTATTGTTCAAAAAAGAATCGAAATATCGCGATTCAACAAAATAAAAACGTCTGTTTCAGAATTTAAAGTATTGAATACGTATCAAGAGACGGCATTACAAGAAATAAGAGAATCATTCAAAGAAAAGCAAGTAGCCTTGCTCCATGGTGTTACAGGGTCAGGGAAAACGGAGATCTATGTAGAATTGATTAGAGAGCAATTGGAATTGGGAAAACAAGTTTTATATTTACTTCCTGAAATTGCATTAACCACTCAATTGATACAAAGATTATCTTCCTATTTTGGCGACTTAATCGGTGTTTACCATTCAAAATTTAATCAAAATGAACGCGTAGAGATTTGGAACAATGTTTTAAACGACAATCCACACAGATTCAGAATAATACTTGGTGCTCGATCCTCCATTTTTCTTCCTTTTACAGATTTAGGATTAATAATTGTAGATGAAGAGCATGAAAGTTCGTTCAAACAATACGATCCATCTCCTCGCTATAATGCTAGAGATTGCGCTGTTGTGTTAGGACACATGTATCAATCTAAAGTTCTACTAGGTTCAGCTACTCCGTCTTTAGAAACCTATTTCAATGCTACAAATGGTAAATACGGCTTAATCAACTTACATCAACGCTTTGGAGGATTACAACTTCCTGAAATATTTTGTGCTGATCTAAAAAAAGAAAGACGTCAAAAAAGTATGAAATCACATTTTTCAAACTATTTATTAGACACCATGAGAGATGTGCTGAATAAAGGCGAACAAATTATTTTATTTCAAAATAGAAGAGGATACACGCCAATGTGGCAATGTGAGATTTGTAATTGGACTCCAAAATGTAAAAATTGTGATGTTTCTTTGACCTACCACAAACATTCTAACACGCTTAAATGTCATTATTGCGGACATCATTCACCTCCCATTGGCACTTGCTCTGCTTGCGGAAGCAATAAATTAAAAATGTTAGGGTTTGGAACTGAAAAAATTGAAGATGAATTGTCTCTCATGTTACCAGATAAAATAATTCGTCGAATGGATTTAGATACCACTAGATCTAAAAATTCCTATGAAAATCTAATCCATGATTTCGAAAATCGACAAATCGATATCCTGATCGGTACGCAAATGGTTACAAAAGGACTTGATTTCGATAACGTGAGTCTAGTAGGTGTTTTAGATGCTGACATGCTTTTGAATAGATCCGATTTCAGAGCTTTTGAACGATCTTATCAATTGATTTCGCAAGTTGCAGGGAGATCAGGTAGAAAACATAAAAGAGGTTCAGTTATTATTCAAACTGGAGATCCTGATCATTGGGTTATTCAAAAAATCATAGACCATGATTATGTTGGATTCTATGAAAGTGAAATAATGGAAAGAAAAAATTTCTTCTATCCACCGTTTTTTAAAATGATTGACATCACCTTAAAACACAAAGAAGAATATATTTTAGACAAAGCTTCACTTGACTTCAGCATGCAGTTAAAGGATGTTTTTAAGGAACGTGTTTTAGGTCCTGAATACCCAGCTGTGAAGAGGGTTAAAAATTTATATTTAAAAAAAATAACGCTTAAAATAGAACGAGATGCTCCTGAGAAAAAAGTAAAGGAACGTCTGCAAGAACTTGTTTCCACATTCTACAGCGTTCCTTTTAATAAGTCAATCAGAATGGTGATTGATGTTGATCCCGCCTAACCGAGATACGTTTTTAGCATTCTGCTTCTAGAAGTATGTTTTAATCGTCGTATTGCTTTTTCCTTTATTTGTCGCACTCTTTCTCTTGTTAAATCAAATTTTTCTCCAATCTCCTCCAATGTCAGAGGATATTTGCCACTTAGACCAAAATACATTCTCACAACATCTCCTTCTCTAGAAGTTAAAGTTGTTAATGATCTTTCAATATCTTTTCTGAGAGATTCAATTACTAACTCATTTTCTGGACCAGGAACACTGTCATTAGGAAGTAAATCGTACATACTAGAAGAAGATTCATCTCCTTCAACCAACGAAGCGTCCATGGAAACATGTCTTCCACTGTTGGATAAAGATTGTCGAACATCTTCTGTTGAACAATCTAAAGCTTCTGCTAATTCATCAACGGAAGGTGGCCGCTCATATTTTTGCTCTAATTCAGAAAATGCGCGATTAATTTTATTAATTACGCCTATTTTGTTGAGGGGTAATCGAACGATCCTAGCTTGTTCAGCGAGCGCTTGTAAAATGGATTGACGTATCCACCAAACTGCGTAAGAAATAAATTTAAATCCTCTAGTCTCATCAAAACGTTCCGCTGCTTTAATTAATCCCATATTACCTTCATTAATTAAATCTGGTAAAGCGAGACCTTGGTTTTGATATTGTTTTGAAACAGAAACTACAAACCTTAAATTTGCTTTAGTTAAACGCTCTAAAGCCGCTCTATCTCCTTGCCTGATCTTCATTGCTAGTTGAACTTCTTCATCCGCAGAAATCATATCTTCACGACCAATTTCCTGCAAGTATTTATCTAAAGAAGCCGTTTCTCTATTCGTTACTTGTTTAATGATTTTTAACTGTCTCATGGCAAAATAAATTAAATGAATAGTTTCTGCTTCTTCATAACGTTTAAATTAGTCATAAGTTGCGGCTCGATAGGTTAAAAAATTGAAATAAATTAAAGTAAATGAACAAAACATGTCTTGCATTGAACCGAAAAACCTCTTCATCGAAAATTCATTAAGACAAAAACTTGTTTCTTCTACTAACTTTAACTTTTCTGCTCATTTTCTAGTAATTACCTCTAGAATTTAGCGACTATTAAAAAGTTAATTAAAAATCTAATTTCCAATTACTTTTCTTAATTTTACAGTATGAATATTTTGATGGTTTGTCTTGGAAACATTTGTCGCTCGCCATTAGCAGATGGATTAATGCAAAAAAAAATAGCAGATAACCAATTGGATGTGCAAGTTGATTCAGCCGGCACCACTGGTATACATGAGGGAGAATCACCTGATAAGAGAATGTGTAATACGGCAAAGTCATTTGGAGTTTCTATCGATCAACTAAAATCGAGAAAGTTTACAGTGGAAGATTTCGATCGTTTTGACCTGATTTTTACGATGGATAAAAGCAACAAGGGAAACGTTCTTCAATTAGCAAGGTCAGAAGAAGATAGAAAAAAAGTTCGTCTAATTTTAGACATGTCATACCCAAATAAAAACAAGGAAGTTCCTGATCCTTATTACGGCGGAGAGGCAGGATTTATCGAAGTGTATCACCTATTAGATCATGCAACTGATTGTATTTTAGAAAAGATAAAAAATAACGACTTGGTCTAATTCAGGTCATCCAATACGTATATATGTCACATATTTCTCAAGGTAAAATATACCTTCTACCAACCACTTTAGGTGGCGAAACAACTTCAGATATTATTCCACAAGATGTTGCAAATCTTGCTATTAGTTTTCGTTTCTTCGCAGTAGAGGATATAAAAATGGCGCGTCGTTATTTACGTAAATTAGATCGTGAGTTTCCTATTGATGATTCTACTTTCTTTATTTTGAACAAGAATACGCCACAAGATGAGTTATATAAAATGATTAAACCTGTGCTTGCGGGAGAAAATTTGGCTATTATTTCCGATGCTGGTTGCCCGGGTATTGCTGATCCTGGCGCTGAACTAGTTGCTTTAGCGCACGAAAAAGAAATACATGTGATGCCTTTGGTTGGTCCTTCCTCCATTTTATTGGGATTAATGGGAAGTGGTTTCAATGGACAAAGTTTTACATTTCATGGGTATCTTCCAAAGGAACGTAAAGACAGAATCAAAAAACTGAAAGATTTCGAAGGTGACTCAAGGAGAAATGATAGAACCCATATCTTTATGGATACTCCTTTTAGAAACATGAATGTGTTAGAAGATTTACTGAATGAATTAGCTGATCAAACAAAATTATGTATTGCCCATAACTTAACGCTTCCAAACGCTTCTGTTCGAACATACAGTATCAAAGAATGGAGAGAAAAAGCATTTGACTTAGAGAAATTTCCAACTATGTTTTTGATTGGGACAAGTCAATTTAAGAATTGATTCATTTAATTTTTAAATTTTAATGTTTGATGTTTGATAAAAAATTCAACATCAAACATTCAACATCAAAAATCATTTAATCCCCCTACTCTTCTTCAAGTTATCGTATGCTTCCTGTATTTGTTGAAATTTTTCTTTCGCCCCTTTTTCATATTCTTCACCCATTGATGCAACTTTATCTGGGTGGAATTTGATGGCCATTTGTCTATATGCTTTCTTCACCTCATCATCTGTTGCAGAAGCTTCGATACCGAGTATTTTATAGTCTGAATCTGCATTTCTGTAGAACATGTTTTTCACGCTTTCAAAATCAACGTTTGAAACTCCCATCATTGAAGCTATCACAGTTAAAACATTGAGTTCAGATTCTGAAACACTGCCATCTGCTTTCGCTATACCAAACAAATAATGCATTATTTGTACTCTCACTTCTGGCTGCATACGTGTTCTAACATCTAAACAAATTTGATCCATTGGAATATCTCCTGAATCAAGAAAATGTTTTAACGTTTGCAGGTAAGTAGTTGAATTTTGTTCACCAAACTGTTGACGAATAAACATTTTCACATAATCCAATTCGGACTTTACTACTTTACCATCTGCCTTCATTATTGCTGCAGAAAGAGCCATTAAAATTGTCCCAATATCATTTTTAGACGATCTTTGCTGATAATATTGAAAAAGATCTTGTGAATTAAATTCTCTTCCCTCTGCTTTGGCTTGTGCTTTGGCCTTATCAATCACATTTTTATAGTTATCAATAAACGACCCTACAATAATGCCAAGAAAAGCTCCTGAAAAATTTCTATGAAAAAGAAGATAACCTCCGAATGCTAATAACCATTTAAACAAAATACAAAAAATTTAAGGAAAAAAATACGGAATCACTAATTATTAATTAATGATTCCGTCTAACTAACTATTACTAATTCTAAACTAATTCAATACTTCTATCAATGAATTTACTCAGTTCTTCGCCTTTTAACATTCCTTGAGATAATAATGCTAAATCAGTCAATTGTTTCACTTTTGCTGTTTTTATCGTTACATCCTCTGCTGTCAAAACTTCAGAAATTTTAGTATGATTTCCGTTTACAACCATATTATACGTTTCAGGAAAAGCACCGAAAAAGCCTCCGCCTCCCATTTTTTGTTGCTCCATCATTCTACGAATAAACTCAGGTTGCGTAATTACAATAGGTGCATCGTCAATGCTCATACTTTCAAAAGAAACATTGAATTTATCTTTATTAATGACCGTTTCAAACAATGGTTTTAAAACTTCTTCGTCTTCTTTAGATAATTTTGATGGCAAAACCTCGTCTTTTTTGATCAATTTATCCAATGTATCTGAATCAACTCGAACGAATGAAATAGTATCAAATGATTGTTCCATCTTAGAAATCCAATGAGAAACTAATGGACCATCCATGTGAAGAACTTCATATCCTCTATCTGTCGCTTTTTTCACAAATGAAAACTGTTCATCTGGACTATTTGTGTAAAGAATAATTGATTTACCCTCTTTATCCACTTGTAGAGATGAAATTTTTTCTTTATATTCTTCAAGTGTGTAATAGGTTCCTGCTGTATTTTTTACCAAAGAAATTGATTTTGCTTTTTCAGCAAATTTCTCATCTGATAAGGTTCCGTATTGAATAAAAATCTGTAAATCCTCCCATTTCTCTTCAAAGTCTTTACGATCATTTTTAAACATTTCAGCCAATTTATCTACGACTTTTTTCGTGATATGAGATGAAATTTTCTTCACATTTCCATCACTTTGTAAATAAGAACGGGAAACATTTAACGGAATATCTGGCGAATCAATTACTCCGTGAAGTAAGGTTAAAAATTCTGGCACAATTTCAGAAACACTATCTGTAATAAATACTTGATTAGAATATAAATTGATTTTATTTCGTTGAACTTCTACATTTTCCTTAATTTTTGGAAAATATAAGATCCCCGTCAAATTGAAAGGATAATCAACATTCAAATGAATGTGAAATAAAGGACTGTCAAATGATGACGGATATAACTCACGATAAAACGCATCATAATCATCTTTTGTTAAATCAACTGGAGCTTTTGTCCAAGCAGGTGCTGGATTATTGATTTGATTTTCAACTTCAATTGCCTCACGTTTTACTTTGTCATTCTCATCTTTTTCACCAGCTACATTATCAATGTATTCAGTTTTAGTCCCAAAGAAAACAGGAATCGGTAAAAACTTACAATATTTATCTAAAATAGTAGAAATTCTACTTTTTTCTAAAAATTCTTTTGATTCTTCTGAAATATATAAAATTATATCTGTTCCTCTATCTTCCTTTTCAATATCTGTAATCGTAAATTCAGGTGAACCATTGCTTTCCCATTGAACAGCTTTTGCTCCTTCATGACGAGACAATGTGCGAATCTGAACTTTTTCAGCGACCATGAAAGCTGAATAAAAACCTAAACCAAAATGACCAATAATTTGCTCTGCTCCTTCTTGACCTTTATATTGTTGTAAAAATTCTTCAGCTCCAGAAAAAGCAATTTGATTAATATATTTATCAATTTCTTCTTCCGTCATCCCAATTCCTCTGTCACGAATTGTAAGTGTTTTTTCTTCTAAATTTAAGATGACATCAACTTTCAATTCACCCAACTCCCCTTTGAATTCTCCATTAGAAGATAAAAATTTCAACTTTTGTTGTGCATCAACAGCATTTGAAACTAACTCTCTTAAGAAAATCTCATGGTCTGAATACAAGAATTTTTTAATAATTGGAAAAATATTTTCCGTTTGCACATTAATTTGGCCTGTTCTCATAATTTGATCATTTTTTATTTTCTCACTTTGAGTCAATGTTTATGCCACACAATAAAACTGACAAACTGTCCGCATTTTTTTAGACAAACTGACGCAAATAAAGTCAAGTATTTTATCTAAATTTGAAACTTATAATCCAAGCAGGTGCATATTTTAGACATTCTTTACACTATTCTTTTTATTTTAGCATTTCGCTACGTAGGTTTTTTACAATTAAAACACTTACCCAAGTGGATCATGCCAGCGGCTTTTGGCTTAAAAATACTTATAGGCATCTTATTTTTAGTTGTTTACCTGCACCCTGACACCAACAACGCTGTTCCATCTGATGCCATGCGCTTTATGTCTGAAAGTAAGCAACTACATGATGTCGCGAAGAAATCTCCATCTGATTATCTCACATTAGTTTCTGGTATCGGAGAAGATAAAGTATTGATAAAAAAGCACTTAAGCAAAACATTCTTATGGGATTCGGGTAGTAAAAGTGTTGTAAATGACTCTAGAAATATGATTAGGCTGCACAGTATTATTCATTTTTTCTCACATGAATCTCCCTATATCCATATGCTGTTCATGTGCTTTTTTGCCTTGATCGGATTAAGAAATATTTTTATTTCATTACTACCTTATGTTGCAATCAGACCTGCTATTTTCTTTGTTGCTCTTCTCATTATTCCCAGTACTTTATTTTGGACATCTGGAATTTTAAAAGAACCTATTGTATTGTTTGGTGTTGGTCTTTTACTTCGCGCATTTTTAATCAAAGAGACTTTCCTTAAACGAATAGTATATGGCATAATTGCTTCTTTCATTCTAGTGAACATAAAACCCTATGTAATTGCATGTATAGCACTAGGCATTTGCTTTTTTATACTTTATAAATTTGTATTTAAACAAAAAATAATCCTGAGTATAATCTGCTTTTTCATTATTTTAATAAGCGTTGCCCTTCTATTTAATGGGAGAACACAAAAAGTAGTATCGTATCTTTCAATGAAACAATTCCACTTCGACCATATTGGAAAAGGGGGATTATTTGTGGCGAATGAGAATGATGATCTATTCTACTTTGAATTATATCAGTATAAAAATCTAAAAATAAACAATCAAGATAGTACTGTAGAATTGATTCATCCGACAAAAAGCATGAAGATTTTTCGACGAAATAGATATCCTTCAACTCCTTGCTTTTTATATCCGAACCATCAAAAATGGAAAATTCACTACCAAGTTCCAGGTGCAATTAGCTATATTAAAACAACTCCTATTAACAAATCTATTTTTCAATTGATAAAGAATATTCCAGAAGCATTGGTTAATAGCTATGCTAGGCCTTTTCCAAAAGATCCTGGCAGTTCTCTCCGGTTTCCTGCCATGTTTGAAGTGTGGATTCTATCATTTCTGCTTTTATTTTCTTTCCTAAATAGAAGATCTTTGAATAAAGATCAAATGGGTATGATTATCAGTCTGTCGATTTTTACAATCAGTTTACTACTTATTATCGGTTGGACTACCCCAGTCATTGGCGCTATATTTAGATATAGATTTCCCGCACAGCTGGCTTTAATATTGGTAAGTTTAATTATAGTTAAACCAAAAGAAATTAAAATTCAATGATTATTTCATTTCTATATTTCATACTCCTC
>CAMDAO010000037.1 GCA_945888595.1 Chryseobacterium gleum
TTAATTTTTTCGAAAATAACTCGGTGACTTTCTGACGGAATTTTATCTTTTTCATCGTTAGAATTAGGTTCATTTATATCGGTATCTAGAAATAGTAGAGTCTTCTGCTTCATGGCATGATGTCCTGAATAGATAATATAAAGTAGAATAATCAGATTAAAAAAAATGTTTGTAATCGCACTTATTTTTTTATCAGGGCTTTTAATGACCACCTCCTTGAAAGAAATAGTATTTGGAACAAAAGCTAAATCAGGCACATAAAATGTTTTATTATCTAGTCGTACAATTTTATACCGCACATCTTTATCTGCTTTCTTATAGCCTGTTAATGACACTTTGTCCCCCGTCCTAAGATCATTGACAGAATTAGTTTCAATTTTAATACCCTTCTTATAACTTGAGATATTTTGCGCGCGCGAAACATTATCACCTTTTATTACATTTACTAAAACCATTCCCACGATAAAGAAAACATAGCCAAAAACTAAAATTTTCAGCCAACTTAAATCTACTTCTTCATAATAGGAATAAATTTGCTCCATCTTGCGTCTATGTTGCCTATACCCTTTTACAGAAAGAAAAATATAAATTGCATTTTGAATTAAAAACACCACAACTAAACTACCCAATGCAATTATCGTTAATATATCAATAATTATTTTTTTTAAAGCTTGATCTTCTTTTGGTAATACTACTACAGTAATTGATAAAATTGAAACTAGAGCACCCACGACAAGCGCAGGTATAAAATGAATGATTGGCCTTTTACCATTTTCACAAGAAATTAGTTGCCGAATATATAACCACATTAATGGACCTAAAACCAAAGATAAAGGGACAACTAATAGCAATACAACAATTGTTATCGATCTAAATTTTATATTTAAATCAACTAAAAAGAAAAATAATACGATGAATGAAAGACAGACTAGAAACCACGTAAAAAATTTCGTGTCTTTTGTTTTATTTTTTTTAAAGGTTGTAATTTGGAAAGCATATAGAAATCCGACAAAGCATGTTAAAACACTCAGTAAATTATATATAGAAAAATTAATCTCTAACATGTATTTATTAAAATTCGTACATAAATTAATTTCTTATCTATGAAATAATCAAAAAAAATCGATTTCTGAGCAATCAAATAATCTCAATTGCTTTATCAACCTTTTCCTTTATAATAGCAATATCAAGAACTTCCTTCATTGTTTTAACATAATGAAATGTTAAACCTTTTAAATAGGACTCCTTAATTTCTTCTATATCACTTCGGTTTTTTTCACAAAGGATAATTTCCTTTATACTTGCTCTTTTCGCCGCTAGTATTTTTTCTTTGATTCCGCCAACAGGTAAAACTTCCCCTCGCAAAGTAATCTCCCCTGTCATCGCTAGATTTTTTTTAACTTTTCGCTGAGAAAATAAGGAAGCTAACGAAGTCAACATAGTTATTCCAGCGCTTGGACCATCTTTTGGCGTTGCTCCTTCAGGAACATGAATATGAACATTATAATTATCAAAAACTTCCTGCTTCAAATTAAACCAATCACTGTGCGATTTTAAGTATTCCAATGCGATAACGGCTGATTCTTTCATTACATCGCCAAGATTTCCAGTTAAAGTTAATTTCCCTTTCCCCTTGGTTATAGACGATTCAATAAATAAAATATCACCTCCAACGCTCGTCCATGCTAAGCCAGTAACAACGCCAGCAACACTGTTATTATCATATTTAGTTTTACCTCTACCCGCACCTAATATTTTGACAATATCTTCCTTTGAAATTTTCGCCACAAAGTTCTCCTCCAACGCAATTTGCTTCGCTCTATTACGAATTAATTTAGCAACAATTTTATCCAAACCACGGACTCCAGATTCACTTGTGTATTCTTCCACTACATATTCTATCAACTTAGTGTCGATTGAAAAATCTGCCTTAGAAATTCCATGCTCTTCTAGTTGCTTCGGCAATAAATGTCTTTTAGAAATTTCTATCTTTTCCTCAACGGTATAGCCATTTACTTCAATTATTTCCATTCGATCACGCAAAGGACCTGGAATGGTTGACAGATTATTTGCCGTTGCAACAAACATGACACGCGATAAATCAAATTCTGTTTCTACATAATTATCATAAAATTCATGGTTTTGCTCAGGATCTAACACTTCTAGCATTGCTGAAGATGGATCTCCATGATTACTTTTTCCCAATTTATCAATCTCGTCCAAAACAAATACAGGATTTGAAATTCCCGCCTTTTTTATATTTTGAATAATTCGACCAGGCATTGCACCAATGTATGTTTTTCTATGCCCACGCACTTCTGACTCATCATGAACTCCTCCCAATGACATACGAATATATTTCCGCCCTAATGCTTCAGAAATTGATCTACCTAGTGAAGTTTTCCCCACTCCTGGAGGTCCATAAAAACAAAGAATTGGAGATTTTTTATTTCCTTTTAGTTTTAATACTGCTAAATATTCTAAAATTCTTGTTTTTACATCTTCTAAACCATAATGATCTCTTTCAAGTATTTTGGAAGCTCGTTTTAAATCTAATTTGTCTTTTGAATATTCTCCCCAAGGTAAATCTAAAATTAGATCCAAATAATTCAGTTGAACTGAATATTCTGCTCCTTGCGGGTTCATCCTTTTAAAACGATCTAATTCCTTATAAAAAAGTTTAGAAACACGTTCGTTCCATTTTTTCGTTTCTGCACGCATTGTCATTTCGGAAACATCTTGATCCTGCGGATTATCCCCTAATTCTTCTTGAATAGCTCGAATTTCTTGATTTAAAAAATATTCGCGTTGTTGCTTATCCATATCTCGGCGAACTTTCGAATTTATTTCATTTCGCATTTCCAACATTTGCATTTCAAGTGATAAATGTTCCATCACTTTCAATACTCGTTTTTTCAGATCAAATTCCTCCAACATTTCTTGCTTTTTAACCACATCCGCATTCATATTGGATGAAATAAAATTCACTAAAAAAGTTGGACTCTCTATATTTCCTATCGCAAAAGATGCTTCTGACGGAATGTTTGGACTATCTTTTATTATTTGTAAAGCTGATTCTTTGATAGATTTGAACATTAAATTCAACTCTTTATTATTCTTCAAGATTTTCTTCTCCTTAATCATTTTTACTCTGGCAAATAAATAAGGTTCACTTTTAACCGCTTCAATCATCTCAAATCTGCGCTTGCCCTGGATAATTACCGTAGTACTGCCATCTGGCATTCGCAACATTCGAATAATTTGTGCTACTGTACCTACTTTGTATAAATCTGAAAATTCTGGAGATTCTTCTTCTTGGTTTTTTTGCGAAACAACACCTATTACCTTTGTTCCTTTATTAGCATCTTGTATTAGCTTAATGGATTTATCTCTTCCGACAGTTATTGGAATTACAACTCCTGGAAATAATACGTTATTTCTTAAAGGCAAAATAGCTAGCTCTTCTGGAAAATCTTGGTTATTCATATTTTCCTCTTCTTCCGCTGTAATTAATGGAATAAATTCTGCTTCCGATTCTCTTGATCCAGATAATTGTAATAATGAATTGTCAAATATATTGCTCATACTATGAATTTCTTGTTTACGTCAATGTGTCAGTTAACTTGGCATAGTAATTTTAAGGAAGTACTTAAAACTTTAATCAGACAAGGACTTTACTCTTTTTCAATTCTCGTGCCATGGGTGGTTAACTGCTATTTTGTCACTCGATTTTTTTTTAAAAAAGCAACAAAAAAAAATCGAAGTATTTTACTTTATCTAAACTTCTTTTAAAAGTTAAACTCTAGCGCATTTAATCTGTTCTATATTTTGAATGAAAAAATACTCGCCTTAAAAATTCGCTATTTTTTTTAAAATTTGAATTTCATCTTCAGTCAACTGCAAATCTCTTCGTTGCATCATATTATTGCAGTATTCAATTGCTTTCTCAAATTTAAACGATTCAATCCCTTCAGGCCCACCCCAAGAAAATGAATCAATAAATTTAGCTGGAAATCCTGATCCGAAAATATTAGCAGAAACACCTATAACTGTAGCTGTATTAAACATTGTATTAATACCGCACTTACTATGATCTCCCATACAAACACCCATAAATTGAATATCTGTTGACTCTTCCTTATTCGTTTCGTATGAATATGTACTAACAAATCCATAGTTATTTTTTAAATTGGACGTATTGGTATCTGCACCTAAATTGCACCATTCACCAATCAAAGAATTCCCCACAAAACCATCATGCCCTTTATTCGAATAGGCTTGAAAAACGGCATTATTAACCTCTCCTCCAACTTTACAGTGTGGTCCTAAAGTAACCGCTCCATATATTTTTGTTCCTAATTTTAATGCGCTGTGCTCATTCATAGCTAAGGGACCTCGAACAATCGACCCTTCCATGATTTCGGCATGTTTAGCAACATATATCGGTCCGGTTTTGGTATTCAAGATTGCTCCTTCTACAATCGCACCTTCTTCCAGGAAAATTAAGTTCTCGTCGCCAATCACTAAGTTCGTTGTGGAAAGTTCTTCTGATGTTCTCCCGGCAGTAATCAATTTAAAATCTGCTACTAAAACTTCCCTATTCTTTTCATATAAATGCCATCTTTCCGAAATTATGACAGGGATTTCACCTTTGTATTCTACTCTTTTCGATGCGTCACCAATTCTCGCTAGCCAATTTTCGCCTATCATCAGAACTTCGTTTTCTGACAAATGATAAATGGCCGCAATCATTTCTTCATTTGGAATTACTGAAGCATTTACCTCGATTACATCCAAATTAGATGAGGGGTATTTCATAGATAGGTAACTTTCCGTTTTGTAGGTAATTATCGCTTCCGACAAAAAGAATTTCCATCTTTCATCATTCGTAAAAATCCCCATTCTTAAATTCCCTACTGGCCTAGTTAGTGTCAATGGGGCAAAACGCAGATGTAAATTATTATCGTGTAGCTGAATATTCATTTGACTAATAGATTGTTATGAAATAATTACTATCGTTTTTTCAGTTGGCTTGGAGATGATAAAAAGTCCTATATATGTTAAAAGGCCATTAATTATAATTATCTCACTTCCAAACTTGTATTTATTGAACCAATGAATTGAATACGTATCCAAGATAAAGATTAGAACTGGTGCAATTATACAAATATATGGAACCAAATAATCAATTAACTTTCTTTTTGTAAGTATACCAAAAAAGAACAAACCAAGCAATGGTCCATAGGTATAGCCTGCCACTTTTAATACGATGTCTATTAATCCATCAATTTGAATTTCATTTACAATCAAGCAAATGATTAAAAATAAAAGAGAAAACCCAATATGAACGAACAATTTTTGACTTTGTCGTGTTTTCTCATCTTTTCTTTTGAAATTTAAAAAGTCGATACAAAACCCAGTTGTCAAAGCTGCAAGCGCGCTATCTGCAGAGGCGTATGATGAAGCCGTTATTCCCAGTAGGAAAAATACACCTGCTATTGTGCCAAAGAACCCAAATGTCAAGAATGGAAAAACATAATCTGTTTTGAGAAAACCATCTGCTTTCAAAGGTAATTCGGGCATAATTCCTTTTTGATTCACATACACGTATAACGCACCTCCTAAGATCAAAAACAAGAAATTAACACACACCATAATAAAAGTAAATGAATACATGTTTTTTTGCGCTTCTTTAATATTCTTGCAAGTCAAATTTTTCTGCATTAAATCCTGATCTAAGCCTGTCATTGCAATGGCTAAAAACATTCCGCCCAAAAATGATTTCGGAAAAAACATGGTACTTTTATAATCGTCAAAATAAAAAATCTTGGTCATACTAAATCCTTTACCATCAACTCCTGTATTCTGCAAGGTGATTTTATTGTATAATTCGACAAATGACACGTCAAGATCTTGACAAATAATTACGGTACAAACAATAATAGAAGTAATTAAAAAAATGGTTTGAAAAGCGTCAGTATATACGATTGTTTTCACCCCACCTTTAAATGTATATACCCAAATTAGTAATACCGTAATAATAGCTGTTACCCAATATGGGACACCCAAGCCCTCAAAAAGAAACATTTGTAATACAATCGTTGCTAAATAAAGGCGCAGTGCAGAACCAATTGTTCTTGAAACAATAAAAATAAACGCCCCAGATTTATAACTATATTTACCAAAACGATCTTCAAGATATTCATAAATTGATATCAAATTCATTTTATAATATAAAGGCATTAGGACTTTAGCAATAACTACATATCCTAAAACATATCCTAAAACGACCTGAAAATAAGTCATCCCAGTATTAATAACGCCGCCAGGAACAGAAATAAATGTCACGCCTGACAATGAAGTTCCGATCATTCCAAAAGCAACTAAATACCAAGGACTTTGTCTATCACCGGTAAAAAAGGTATTCGAATCAGCTCCCTTTGAAGTCCAATACGAAATCAATATTAAAAGTGAAAAATAAACAACTAGAATTGTAATAATTAACGCTGGAGTCATGCAATTTAAATTTTCAAAACGTAAAGATACTAAACTAGATTAAATGACTGCAAGATTCAAGGCAAAAGCAAATCGATATTTTATGTAACGGCGATTGCTTTCTAAATCATCTATGCCAAACTCCTTACATCAGTCTTAAAGCTTAGCGATCTAATGTCTTTGCGATAGCTATCTTTAGTCTTTTTTTTGTTACTTTTATCAAAAATTGCATTATATATTTGCACTAAAAATTTTAAAGTATGAATTCTGATTTATTTTTACATATTGTACTTATAATACTTCCAGCCGGAGGAATTTTCCTAACTGTTGTATTATTTCTAAAAAAACAAGGTGAAAAAGAAGTAAGACATCTTCAAATTGAGTTAAGAAAAGAACGACAAAATTTCTTTCTCCCTAGTCGAGTGGAATCCTACCAAAGAGCAGTTTTATTAATGGAAAGAATCAATCCGAATAGTTTAGTAATGAGACTTCATAATCCTGGACTTCCTGCGAAAGCATTTCAAGCTGAATTATTAAAGGCAATTAGAGAGGAATTTGATCATAATGTAGCTCAACAAATTTTCATTTCTATTCCTGCTTGGAAAATGGTGAAAAGTTCAAAAGAGGAAACGATTAAAATCATAAATCTAGCGGGAAAACAAATGGAATCAGTTGCTACGTCAACACAGCTAGCAGCAAAAATATTTGAAATCGTAAATGAAATTGGAAATACTCCAACAGATATTACCGTTGAATATTTGAAAAAAGAGTTACAAGAATTATTCTAAAAATCATATCTAGCATCCACTTTTGTTTTCACTTATCGCAAATGACCTTCAAGTATAGAAATATGTCTATATCTATGTACTTGTGAAAATTAGATATAATACGAGAACTATTTTTATTTTGAAGTTTACTTTAAAATCATTTAACCCGTAAACTTCTACCAATTTGTAATGAAGATGATTGTCTAATACCGTTTAATTGACAAATTTTTGAAATAGTGGTATGATGCTTAGTAGCAATTGCCGTTAGAGTCTCGCCAGGTTTTACTTTATGATACTTATACACTGGACGAGTAACGGCGGGTTTAGTAGTTGTTTTTGCGACTAGTTCACCGCTTTCATTAAAGTCAGATGGTTTAGCACCTGGTCTAAACAAACCCTTGTGAACTAATAAATTCTGATCCTTGCAGAGCATTTTATCAAAATCAATCACTTCTTCAGGATTCATGGGAGCATCATAAAATCTAATTTCAAAATGCAAATGAGCACCAAATGAATGACCTGTATTTCCACCTAATCCAATTGGATCACCAGCAACCACGTCTTGATTCGGAACACATAGATGTTTACTTAAATGCGCATAAAATGATTCTAAACCATTGTAATGCCTAATGATTACCAAATTACCAAATCCCCCTTCATTAAACTTAGCATAACGAACTTTCCCTGACCAAGCTGCTTTCACCGTATCTCCAATATTCAAGGCAATATCAATGCCATTATGATACCGCCCTTTTCTTAGACCGTAACGAGAAGAAACAATGCCATTGAAAGGAATATGAAAATCCTTGTTTTTATCATCATTGACACATAACCACAAGGTATCCTTTAATTTCCCCAAGTCATTTGTTCGATCTGATGTATAGCACACATTGTTGTCCCAACTCTGAATATAATTTAATGTGGAGTCTTTTGAAATCAAATTGTAAAGTGATTCATTTAATATACCGTCAAACTCTGAAACCTCAACAAATTCCCATGTTTTATTAGCATAAATGATCATTCGACCTTTTAGCGTATATACAGTATCTAAAACAGCTTGACCTTTCACTGAAACAACGGATCCTAAAAGAAATAGAACCAATAAAAATCTGATCATAAATATTTTTGTTTGATATTTTAATTTTGATTCTGTTAGAAAGAGAAAAAAATATCTTTTATTTTCTACTTGGCGTAAATATACAAAATTATGCTATTTTTTCACCACATCCATTACAAGAACATTATAAAACAAGTCTTCATTTGGCTTTACAAAACCTTCAGACCCCTTGCTTCCATATGCTTCCACTGCTGGAATAAGAATATACATTCTATCTGCTTTTTTAGCATTTATTAACGCTTTTTTCAAGCCTGGAATTATACCTTTATCACTTAGCAGTAATGTATAAGGAGAATTAGAACTATACGAATTATAGTAAATTGGATTACTCTCGCTGCTAATCATACAATGAAAAACAATGGCACTTTTCTCTCCAAATTTAATTTTATTCTCTTGATTTTCCTCAAAAACCCAGACTTTTACTCCATCAATTACTCTCGTTGGAATTTGTTTTTTAATAACACGAATTGATAGGTAATTGACAGAGTTAGGTGGAACAAACCATTCTTTCGAGCCTTCTTTTTTTATCCCTTTAACGCCGCGCGCTAAGTCGGATGGAATTTTCACCCTTACAAAATCTCCTATTTTTAATTGCTCAAGAGCAAAATCCCACCCTTTTGTTTGCATTTGATATCCAACAATAAAAGGAAAAGATGATTTTCTAATTAAATGGTTTCCATCTATTATTTTCCCATCTGCTAGTGTAACTTTGTAATCTATTAAAATAACATCTCCCTTTTTGACTTTTTCTCCTTTACCATGAGTTAACCATGAAATATCTATACCATTGTCATAGGATTTTGAAGAATTTATAACTAAATGATCAGAATTTAAAGCCGTCTTTCCAGGAGAATTATTTTTCTTATTGTCCGTATCTCTTGCTACGTTTTTTTTTTCATTGTCCTTGACAACATTGGTTGTGCAAGAAATCGTTGAACAAAAAATACTTATCATTACAATTCCTTTTACCATTTTATAATTTCATTTAAATATATATCAACAACTATGGGTGTTAATGGTTTTATTTTATCTAAATCACCCGTTAAGCCATGTGCTAAATGACTCGGAATAATCATTTTCGCTCGATCTCCTTGTTTCATTTTCTTTAACCCTTCCTGCACTCCTGTTTCAACCTGACTATGATCAATTACAACCTCAATCACTTCATCTTTTTCAGTTTCATAACAAAGAGTTCCATTCAGCATTTTAATTGAATATTCGATGTCAACAACTGAACCTATTTTCGGAATAGCCCCTACTCCTTGTTCGTATATATAATATTGTAAGCCTGATCCTGTTTCAATCATTTTCCATGTTGAATGTTGCGCAAGAAACAACTTAATTGCAATCTTCTCTTCTAAAGCAATTGTTTTATTAAGTTCCATCGACTTTTCTTTTGTCCACTCTACTTCAACAATTGGCTTTTTTTTTGATGAGCAACTAGTCGAACTCAGTATAAACAGAAGAATGATTGTAAATAGAAATCTCATATACATATTTTTACAAATGTAACCGTTCTTTTTCGAATTTATTACTTCTTAAAAAGTATAGAAGGTGAAAATAGTGTTTTTTTTGAATTGTTAACATAAAATTAATATTGTGTTTAAATTGTGTTTAAATAAATAAATTTACTTTGTATTATGAGAAGAGCTATGGAAAATACAAAAATTAACACAGTTGACTACAACTCAAGTGATTTAAGTGTATATCTTCAATTGGGTCATTCGGCTGCTTCTATTGGAGATGAAGATGGAGCAAGAAATTGGTATTCTATAGGTCTTGATAAAGCACTACTTGCTGAAGACTCAGTGCATATTCAATTATTCACTCGGTTTATCCAAACTTTTTTTTGATTTAAGTTAAATCAAAAAAAATCTTTATTACCTCAGTATATTTACATTGCCTTTGAAGTACGTTTTATTATCTGAAATTACATCTTTCGTAACCAAGGTCCAAGTGTAGACTCCATCAGAAACCACAGAACCTTTATAAGTACCATCCCATTCTGCAGTTACTTCATTTGTTTTCCAAACTATTTCTCCCCAACGATTAAATACAATTAATTCAAAACTTCTCAATAAATCATACCCTGATACATAAAACTTCCACGTTGAATTTTTATTATCTTCATTAGGTGTAAAGGTGTTTGGTATATAAACCAATTGCTCTTCTATAACAGTCACCACTTTTAGTATACTATCTATACAATTATGTTCTGACTCTGCGGATAAAATAACATTGTAACTGCCAGCTTGACCTTCGGGGAAAGTGGACGTACAATTATCGGTTACAGAAATAGCTGGAGCTCCATTTTCTATATTCCACGTATATGAAATCCCACCGGTAGATTGATTCACAAAATTTACAACAGGATTTAAAGACGTTATCACAGTAGGATTAAACGTAAAATCAGCATGGGGCTTAGGATAAACTGTTAATGCATTTAGTAACACTATTGTATCCGTGCAACCACTAACAGACACAACCGCTAATGCCACATCATAAACACCTGGTAAATAATCTACTAATTGAATTGAATTTTGATTACTAAAATTTTCTCCACTTGAAATCTGCCAAACTGAACTTTGAACTTCTGCAGGAGCCATCGTATTTACAAGGTTAAAAACAGCAGGTTCACATTGAACATTAAGATCAATTTGAAAAGGAGGAAGTACAAAAGGCGTAACATTAATTGCCGTACTTAAAACGATTGGGGTGGACTCGCAACCATCGCTCACTTCTACTGTATATGATGTGGAGTTTGCAACAGTTGCAATAATAGAGGAGGCTGTACTAATAATCGTTGATCCAATAGACCATGTGAAGGTATATGGTGAAAGTCCTCCTGATACTCCAAAAACTGATAAATTAACCAATTGATTAGGACAAACGACTGTAGGAGCTGTTATCGAAACAGATAAAGGAGCTAAAACGGTCACAAGTATTGAATCCTTCGTGGAAACGCACCCACTTTGATTTTCCACCTCAACAGAGTAATAACCAGAGACTGTAGGACTAGCAACTTGCGATGATGCGGTGCCAGAAAAATCATCCCAATGATACATAAATGACGTCCCTCCTGTTGCGCTAGCTGACAAAAATGCAACACCATTTTGACAGATAACAACATCGGAAGAAACCGAAATAACTGGAGGAGTTGAAAAACCTGTTAACACTACTATTGAAGAAACCGAACAACCTGCCGCATCTTTTGACATAACCGTATAAGTGCCCGGCAGTAATCCTGATTTTACATTGGCTGTTTGCCAAGTTGATCCACCATCAAAGCTATATTGAACAGCCGTTGCACAAATAATTGTGATCGCCCCATCTGGCACTCCTGCACAAAGTGAAGGAGCTACCGAAGAAGTTGTTTGTGTTATTGATGAAGGAATGGAAGTCAATGTAACAACAGAAGAAACAGTGCAACCCTCAACGTTTTGAGACATCACAGTATAAGTACCACCAGATAAACCTGTTGATATGTTAGCGGTTTGCCAAGTCGTGCCTCCATTAAAACTAAATTGCACTCCTGTTGCAGACGTGATGGTAATAGATCCATCCGGAATACCTGCGCAAGGCGTTGGAGAAGTAAAACTAGTAGTTTGAGTCGGCGCAGTTAATGCTGATGTTAAAGTAACTATTGATGTAACTGTGCAACCAGCAGCATTTTTTGTCATCACAGTATACACACCTGAAGGTAATCCTGATTTTACATTGGATGTTTGCCAAGTTCCTCCGCCATCAAAACTATACTGAGTACCACTAGCAGAAGTTATTGTTATTGAGCCGTCGGGAGGCCCTGTACAAGCAGTTGGAGAGGTCACAGAAGTAGTTTGAGTTGGTGGAGCTGAAACGCCAATTATTATGGTATCTGTTTTCTTACATAAAGGTGAAAAAGTTATATCGTCTAAGGCAAAATCGTTTCCTGAATTAATCGAATTTTGATTTACAATTTTTAACACCGCGGAAGTACTTCCTCCAGAATTCCAACTATCGGTAAATTGCGTCCAAATACAAGCTGTTGGGCCTGAAGAAAAAGTGGGTCCAATGACAACTCCATTAATGAAAAATTGAAGTATTCCCACATTGGGCTCATTTAACGCATTCATCACCCACGCTCCAAAGAGATAATCTGTGGCTGCAGTAACAGTAATTGTTTGACTCCACACCAATGAATTGGGGGTTCCAGCACCATTCACAACTAACATTTTTGTACCAGGCGCTGACGTATGATCTGTACAAGAAGAAAAATTGTTATGTAATAAACTAGGACTCGTAGAAACACCATAACTCCCCGGATTTGATAAAGGACCCCATGGTCCTGCTCCGGAAGCACCAACGATATAATCTGTAGTAAACCCTACATTTCCTAATTCAAAACTCCCATTTGTAACTAAATTCCCAGAAGGAATGCCGATTTCAACAGAATAAGTTCCTGCTGCAGTGACATTTAAAGTTTGATTGGTCGTATTATCAGACCAATTATAGTACGTATAACCAGCAGGAGCTATAAGCGTTAATGAAGGAGTTGCACAATAAACGGAATCATTTCCTAGAAATAAGATGGGTTCAAGACCTGTACATTGAGATAAAAACCTAAACGGAGCAGAGACAAATAAATAAATGAAATACAATTTGTATACATTTCTCATAGTTTTAATATTTTTCTAGTTCACTAAGAATAACGCAAATTAAACGTAAATAGTTGGTTTAAGTTGCTTATTTTTAAAAAAAAATCCTATTTTTCAATTTCTTTCACTCTACCCACTTCACCTGTTTGTAATCTTACCTTTATACCATGCGGATGAATCATTGAATTTGTCAGAATTTTTTCAACAACGCCACTTGTCAAAAGACCACTTTGTTGATTTTCCTTTAAAACAATTTTCACATCCGATCCAACATGAATATTTACTCTGTGCTTTCCAGGCATATTCTATTTACTTTAAAAGTTAATTACTTTTTTTTCAAAACAATTATCGTTTTTTTTGCTTCTTCTTGTCAGCACTCGCATTCAAAATTATTTCAGGTTTTGATTTCAATAGCTGATTAGATAACAATTTTTCGATTAGTTCATCTTTTGAAATATTCTGAAAAACAGCCTTAATTCTATTTTTAAAATCTGCCGTAAGCTCTTGATTTGGTTTTGTTTTTAAGATTCTTTTTGCCCATAAGAACGTATTATTTTCATCCACACTTTCTTTAGATGGTTTAGATAATTCTTCAAAATTAACCCCTATAACTAATTGAAATTCAGCTATTTCTTTTACTTCTTCTTGCTGCAGAATTATGAGAGAGTAGCCGTTCGCACCCGCTCTCGCTGTTCTCCCGCTTCTATGCACATACACTTCCTCCGTATCGGGTAAATGATAATGGACAACAAAAGAAATATCTTTTACATCGATGCCTCTTGCTGCCAAATCTGTTGCTACCAATAGTGAGATATTTCCATCTCGAAATTGATCCATAATGCGATCCCGAATAGGTTGCGATAAACTGCCATGTAAGGCTCCTGAGGAAAATTTATTAATGGCCAAATTTTTGGCTAGTTTATTAACCGCAGCTTTCGTTCTACAAAAAATAATTCCTTTTTCACCTTCTCTTTCAATTAAAAAGTGCGTTAAAACCTCTAATTTCTGAATTGGTTCAACTATGACGTATCTATGTTCTATAAATGTATTACCCAATACCTCCATATCAATTTGCACTTCCGTGACTTTATTTGACATGTAATTATGAACAATATTTTTAACCTCGCTGGACATCGTTGCAGTAAACAACCACGTTCTTTTATTCTTAGGTAAAAGTTTATCAAGCTGAATAAAATCATCTTTGAGTGAAGTCAACATTTCATCTGCTTCATCTAGAATTAGGCAATCAATTTGTGATAATTCAACCGCTTCTTTCTCTACTAAATCCAATAATCTTCCTGGCGTAGCAACGATAATTTGTGCGCCTTGTGAAAGTTCCTTGATTTGAGGCTTGATAGGAACACCCCCATACACCATTACTGAAAGAATATCTAAATCAGTAGTAAATAATTGAATCACAGAATGAATTTGTTGACACAATTCTCTTGTTGGCACCAATATAATTACCTGAGTTTCGTTTGAATTCACATCAATCAAATCTAACATCGGTACTATAAAAGAAATCGTCTTTCCTGTTCCCGTTTTTGCTATTCCAACAAAATCATCTGTTTGATTTAATAAAAAAGGGATTGTTTTTATCTGAATTTCAGTAGGAATAGTAATTTTTTGACCGTCTAGAATCCCTACGATTTTCTTTGATACACCTAATTGTTCGAATTTATTCAATTGTTTTTATTCTTTGATTATTTTTTCGGTAATCGTTTTTTCTTTCAACTTTGAAAACATGCTACTCAAAAGAGTTTTACGAATTTACTTTCCAGTAATTCTTTTAAAAGTAATATTTAGTCCTTGTTCCAATTGTCTGATTTTTCGAACTTCCTTCGGGTCAATAATACTTAAAGAAACTCCTTTTTTTCCTGCGCGAGCTGTCCTTCCGCTTCGATGCGTGTAATATTCCATCTTTTCGGGTAATTCATAATGAACCACAAAACAAAGATTATCCACATCAATACCTCTTGCAGAAACATCGGTGGTAACTAATAATTGAATTTTATGATTTTTAAACGCCCGCATCGCTTTTTCTCTTTCTCGCTGCTGTAAATCTCCATGAATGGCATCTGCAACGAAATTTTTGCTAAGCAATTGCTTTACTAAATTTTGAGTATTTATTTTTGTCCTACAAAAAATGATCCCGCTATCTCCTCCTTGAACATGTAAAAATTGAACCAATGTATCAAATTTATGGCGAGGATCACAGGTTACATATTGATGTTCAATCATTCTATTGACTACATGTCTCTTATTCACTTCCACTTTGAAGGCCTCTTCAGACATATATTTACCAATAATCTCTTGTAAATTATCTGGTAATGTTGCAGAAAATAACCAAGTATTTCTGCTTCCTATCGTGTGTTTTAAAATAGCATCTAATTCTTCTTTGAACCCCATGCTTAACATTTCATCCGCTTCGTCAAGAACTATTGTTTCTACTTGACTTAAATCAATTGCCTTTCTTTCCAATAAATCAATTAATCTTCCGGGAGTAGCTACGACAATATGCGTAGGTCGACTTAGTGCCCTAATTTGATTTTCAATTTTATCTCCACCATAAACAGCTTCAATAAAAATTTTATCTGAATACTTTGTAAGTTTAAAAAGCTGTTTCGCAATTTGCTGTCCTAGTTCTCTTGTTGGAGATAATATCAAAGCTTGAATTCTGCTATCATTTGTATCCATCCTTTGCAATAAAGGCAAACCAAATGCAGCTGTCTTACCAGTACCAGTTTGGGCTTGACCAATAAAATCAGTTCCAAATTCAATTAAAAAAGGAATGGCTCTTTCTTGTATTTCTGTAGGAACATCAATATTAATTTCTGTTAATGCTTTGATAAATTGGTCTTTTACACCTAATTGCTTGAAAGTTTTCAAATTAATATTTTTTTATTGAAACACAAAGGTACTTCATTAAATCTAGTCCATTCAGGAATTTAAGATAAAAGATTTAATCGACTTTCTGTGCAGGAATAGTTCTTTAGTCTTATCAAGATGTATTCGAGAAAACTATTCTCCTAAAACATTTTCCCAGTGATCATTTAGATAAGCTACTAATTTACGTGAGCTATTATTAAAGTACCTTTTTGTTCTGTAACCACTCACCCAAGTAATCCCTCTAATAGCATTTGTTAGAAAAATTTCATCAGCAGCAATTATATTTTGAGGAAAAATTGTGCACTCATACACTTTAATCCCATGAGAAACCGCAAGATTGATTATTTGCATCCTCATCGTTCCGGCAAGGCAGCCCTCGTCCAGTCCCGGAGTGTATAAAACGCCATTACTGACAACAAAAAGATTAGAACTTGAACTCTCTAAAATAGCCCCTTTTTCATTAACAATTAACACTTCATCTAATTGTCGTTCTGTCGCGTTAATTGCCGCCATCACGTACAATAATCCATTTTTTGTTTTATAATTGGATAAACTATTTTTTACCTTTTTTAAATCAGAATATAAATCAATTTCCCAACCTTTTGAATTCAAATCAAAATAATTATTTTCTATTGGATATACTTCAATAAAATAGACAGCCTCGTTGGATGCTGGCGTATACGTTCCTCCGGAAATCCTATCTAAAGAAATTCGGCATTTTCCTCCTTCAATAATTTCTGATTTTTCAATAAGTTGCTTTACCTTTTCTTCAAAAAATGCAACAGTAAAAAAAACAGAAGGTCGCATCTTCAGCGCTACAGCGCCTTCCAATAACCTTTTTACATGATTTGCCATATTTAATGGCTTTCCGTTCATGATTCTAATACTTTCAAAAACACCATCGCCATATAGATGCCCTCGATTTCCCGCTATTATACTGGGGCCATCGTTCGGTAAAATTGTTCCGTTTGAATTTACAAATAATTGTGCCATAATCTAAAATACTAAATCCAATATATGTTTTCCTGCTTCAATATTAATAATTAAAATGAAGATAATTCCAAAAATTGCGCCACCAATATGTGCATCATGCGCTATACCCGTATTTCCCTTTTTATCTGCATAGATTTCATAAGCTAAATATAGAATTCCAAAAAGCCATGCTTTCATTGGGAAAAACATCACAAGTAATCCTTGCATGGGATTCCATATTACAAAAGCAAAAACTACAGCTGAAACAGCTCCAGAAGCGCCTAAAGATCTATAATAAGGATTATCATGATTTCTAGCATACGGAATTAATGTGGCAAATAATCCTCCTAAAAAATAAAGTAAAACAAAGTAAATTTCCCCTTTTATGAATCCAGAATAAATAATTAATTCCATTTCTAAATATGTTCCTAAGAAATAAAAAGACATCATATTAAATGCCAAGTGAGGAATATCTGCGTGAATGAATAAATGACTAAAAATTCTATATCCTTGATTTTCATTTTTACATAAATAAGGAATAAACATCATTTTTTCCTTCAAGGCTTCCTTATTCATAGCATTTAAAGACAAGAGAATGGTCGCAACCAAAATAAGAGTGTGTGCGGTAATCGCCATAAAATTTGCTTATTTCTTAATTTAGTATTTATGAATGTTCCTTACGAAAGTAACCAAAAACAGTTACAAAATCGAAGTAATAATTTAGAGAGTGATTTTATTTTACTTTTTTTTATTTCCAAACTAAATAAAGATAGGGATTTACTTCTAAATACGGATTATCTCGTTTGAACTATTTTCAAACTTTGAAACCATCTTTTCATGGATCAGAACATATTTCTGTGCAGCTAGAACGATATCTTTCAATTCTAGTATCTTCATCTAACACTCAAACACACTTCTATTATCATTCTCTTACTTTTCCTTGATGAAAAGTAAGCAAAAATCAAGGATCTTTCCAAGGAATTTTTTACTGCATTTCATTTCGTAAAACCGTACGTAAATACTTTCCTTCACGCTCTCTTTCGCTGAAAAAGCGAAACGCGATTACGGAAAAATTTACAACTAATTCTGTGGAAAGACCATTTTTTAACTTCACTTCGAAATTAAATTAATATGTAACTCATTTTGGTGATGTTTTATATTAGCCCCCCAACTTTTGGTATTGATCCCTTTTAGTCTATAATAATAAGTAAAATTGGATGTTCAATCCATAAAAAAAGTCGGAAAAAATCCGACTTCTATTGATAGTTATTATTTTATTATCAAATATTGTTTTGAGTTGACATGGTTTTAGTTCCTAAAATTTTATCTTCTTTTCCTTTAGGATTAACTGTTTTCGCTTTAATTCCCTTAGGAGTTTTTGCTGTATTTTTAGCGGAAATCGTCTTCTTTTCAACAGACGTTGTTTTTTTCGCCGCCACTTTCTTTTCAGATTTAATTTCTTCCAATGGCTCTTCTACAAGTTCCTCTTTGGTTTCAATCAATTTCAATTCCCCTGATTTATGAAGTAAGTTATACCATTGATATATTTTTTTTATATCAGAAACGTAGACTCTTTCTTGGTCATAGTTAGGTACAATGTCTAATAGATAATTAACTAAGTTCAGATCACTCTCTTTATGAGAAATAGTTTCAGTTCCTTTTTCTTTTTCGAAAATTATTTTAAAGACTTCTTTCAATGGTTTTTCCTCATCTTGTGTATAGATACTTATATCCTCTAAAGCCGAAATACGGTCTGAAGAATAAGCTGGAAAACGTTTTCTATCCACTAGAGATTCAACGATAACGTTATTTTTTCCTTGAACAATCACTTTAAAAAGTCCTGGTCTTCCTGAAATTGCAATAATACCTGTTAAATTCATTCTTTTTTATTTACAAAGGTCAAAAGTAAAAAATCTTGTCATACAATTTACATTTTTATGATTTTAGATCGAAATAAACCTTTATCTGTAACAATTTTTAAATAATAACTTCCTGATCTCAAATGATATAGTGAAAAAGTATCATTTCCCTTTTCGATTAAATTAACTTCTTTTCCATTCACATCAGTTGCTGATATTGAAATCAATTGATCATCCAATTTTATTGAAAAATCAGACGTTGTAGGATTTGGAGAAATTGAAATACCTTTTATTACTTCTACGCTTAAACCAGAAGTTAAATCAAGTGAATTAGATATCGACACACAACCATCGACGGAAACAGACTTTACGTTATAACTACCATAAGGAGGCACAGCGCTTAGTGTTTGACTGATTTCACCAAGTATTTCCAAACCATTTAATGTCCACTGATAATTTGTTTGAACGTCCGACATGAGTATAGCTCCCATGTTTGAAATTATAGGGCTAGGAAGAATTAATCCTTGAATCACATTCACGCTGTTTGAATGAGCGACACATCCCTCACCATAATAAATAGAAGCTGAATACACATTAGCCACCGAAGTTGTGATAGAAGCAGCATTAAGTCCCGTATTCCAGACTACAGAATCAACAGATGAATAAGTGTCAGTAGTCAATGTAACGGGGTCAAGGCAAATTGTTGGATCTCCCAGAATTGGAATATTAT
>CAMDAO010000038.1 GCA_945888595.1 Chryseobacterium gleum
ACTTCTCTAATTCTACATTTGTGCAGGTTTCATTGCAAAGCATGATGTTAAAGAACAACTATTTTTTTCTTGATAACACATGGAGAAATGACACTTTAAGAACGATTGCGATAAATAATATTATATTTTCAGGTGCTCTTAAAATAGGGATACTCCATATTCAACCTAAAATAAGCATTACAATTCCAAGTGATAATTTTAATTATATACCAAGTTCAACTTTTAATTCTCGCATTTTCATTAAGAAAAAGATGTTTAAAGCCAAGAAAATGGAAGGTGTTTTCGGAACTGATATTTCATGGATATCCTCTTATCGCTTAATGTCATATACTAGTTCTATGGATGTTTTCTCACTTGAGAATACAAATATGAATTTTAATTCAATGATGAATATAAGCGCTTTTTTCGGCTTTTCACTAGGTGAATTTAGATTTTACACCCGAGTAGAAAATGTAGGATATTTTTGGAACAACCCTCAAAATCAAGTATTAATAGGATATCCAATACAGAAAAATTTCATACGTCTTGGAATTACATGGGATTTCTTTAACTAACTATTCATTATTTATCACGATTTTTCTTGACAAATAGAGTGTAGAAAAGTACTTCTGAAATAAAAACGTTTAAAATAAGCATCTTTTAACGTATATTTGTACTCTGGTAGATTGATTTCAAAAAAAACTCTTTCAATAGATATTCCTTTAGAATTGAGAATTACCATTTTTAATAATTAAAATCATATAATAAAGCATGGGAAAATCTCAAGAAACTTGGAATAAAAAAGAAAAAGAAAATAAAAAGAAAAAAAAGAAAGAAGATAAAGCAAAAATAAAGGAAGAGAGAAAAGCTAATCCAGGTTCAAGTGCTTTTGAAGATATGCTTATGTACGTTGATGAAAATGGTAACTTATCAGCAACTCCGCCAGATCCAGCTAAGAAAAAGAAAGTTATTGCAGAAAATATTTCATTAGGAGTTCCAATCCGTGAAGAAGCGGACGAAAATGATGGATTAAGAACAGGTACTGTTACTTTTTTCGATAGTTCAAAAGGATATGGATTTATCAAATGTCAGGATTCTCAGGAAAGTATTTTTACACATATCAATGGTCATTTAGAAGAAATCAAAGAAGGAAACAAAGTTGTTTTCCGAACTGAAAAAGGTCCTAAAGGATTAAATGCAATTGAAGTTAAAGTTGATAAGCCAAAAGCCAATCCAATTAAAACTGAAGTTATCGAGGAGGAAAAATCTGAAGACCAAGAATCAACAGAGGAACCTGAAGTATAGATAAATGAAAATTAATATTTTATAATTCACCCAATACTTCTAGTGTTGGGTTTTTTATTGAATAGTGGATGAATTAATGTTAATCCCTATGGTCAAGAATACTATTTAACATAATATTAATTATAAGACAATGTGCTAATTCAGTAAATGCCAAACCTTATAAAACGTATTTAAATTACTACCAATAATTTACTATCTTATTCACTATCATAAATTTAAAATAATTTAATTAAACCTATACTTACACTTAAATATGAAAATATTTTAATTCCTATTACAATATCTATTTAACATAACATCACTACTATAAGCTCTATACAGCTAACTACTCTTGTCTTCATCTCTTAGCTATAAACATTGTATAAATCTTTTAAATAAATACTACTTAGCAGTAAAATTGTATCTTTGATATCTATACACACTATTAAAATATGTTTTCAAAGGAAGAATCTCGTCAATTAAATCTTACATTTTGGAATGGCTTTCAAGAATATATGTCAAAAAAAAGGTCCTCAAATGGTCGAAAAATAAATTGGTTGAATTATCCGTCAGACATTAAATCAATATTCATTCGACTTGAAGTAGATTCTAAAGGTGCTCGTCTATGTTTTGATATCCAGCCAAAAGACGATGATATTAGAGCAATATTATTTGAACAAATGTCAGAATTAAAAGTTGTATTAGAAGATATCACCATTGAAAAACCTACTTGGATAGAAAACCATTATTATCTGAACAAGCAATATATCTCTCGAATTGTTTGGGAAAACAACTTGCTAAATTTTTACAAATTGGAACATCAATATTTAATTTATACGTTTTTAGGAGAAAGTCTAGTAAAGTTTGACCTGTTTTATCAAGAATACAAAGAAATATTAATTGCTTTGGCTAATTAATTAAGCGAAAGCGCTACATTTACCCTATGAAAAAACACATCATTTCTTTCTCGTTTATTATTTCTATGACGTCTATATTTTCGCAAGTTGAAATTTTAAATGAAAATTTTCAATCAGGGATGCCTATAAATTGGGAAATAATAAATCAAAACCCAGCACCTCCTGTTGATGCTGCTTATGTTAACGGATGGATTGTCATTGCAGATCCTGAAAATAATTCAGATTCTGTTATTGCATCCACATCCTACTTCTCCCCTGTTGGTGTTTCAAACAATTGGTTAATTACTCCCCAAATCACGCTTGGTGATTACGGTAATTTTCTTTCTTGGGATGCAAAATCTCATGATGCTTCTTTTCCAGATGATTACCTAATATTACTGTCTAAAACAGGTAAATTAATGACGGATTTCATTGACACGATTGGTTCAATTCATCAAGAAAATTTCGAATGGATATCGAGAAGTACCAATTTGAATAATTCTGCATTTCTCGGGCAAGATATTTACATTGCCTTTGTAAATACTACTAATAATGGTTTTAAACTATATCTTGACTCAATCATCGTAACAAAAAATGATCCTGTTTCACTTACTGAAATTAACAGCACAGAAATTAGCATTTTTCCAAATCCAGTAATAGATCATATACAAATTCAAACCCCTTTCGATGTTTCATTCGTTTCAATAAGAAACACTTCTGGTCAGGTATTAATTGAAGAAAATAACAATAAAAAAATTGACACCTCTATTTTGAGTCCTGGCTATTATATAATTGAAATTACTGCGAAGGGATATACAATTAAACGAAAATTCTTAAAAATAGATTAATTTTTTTTTTAGAAAATCATTTTGTTCTTAGTTATATCTTTCTCTACTTCTATCGAGATTGAATCTTTTAATTCTGCTTTTACAGCTCCCCCCCAGCCAGGACCTTCAATCACTTCAACTGATTTGTATTTATAACAATTTCCATTCCAGGTAAATAAACAGTTATAAAACACATCCTGTCCTTGATCTTTGTCATTAAATCTCAACAATAAATCATCATGTTTCGTTTTTGACTTTTTAGTACCGATCAGATTTGCTACAAAACCATTAACTTTAACTAATTCACCTCTTTCTCTTAAAAAAACCAACAGTCGTCTTAATGGGAATCCATTGGTTTTAGCCTTTACCTGAATTAAAAAGGCTTCTTCCATAGACACATTTTCAATAAATGGCAATACATGAAAGAAACGAGGCGAACAATCTGGATTCATATAATTACCCGTCACCTTATTTTTCGTTGAACAAACATGCAGCTCCTCTAAAAGTTTAACTACTTTCGGGTCATCAAATTGATCTTTATCGAAAAGTGTTTCAATATTTTTCACTGCTGATGGGTCATTTTTATGCTCATTTGAATTTGGTAATTTTACATCATCATCTATTGAACAAGCAAAAACCGCGAAGATTAAGGAAAAAATAAGTAAGTATTTCATTTTTTTATAAATTATTAGTAATGAATAATTTGCGTTTTATTACGATGTTTAAAATGTCAAGATGGGAAAATATCCAATGCTAATTCTAACGATTTATTGAATAATTCAGTATCAACCCCTGTTGTAATTTCTTTGGCATCAAACCAATTTAACATTATTTCGGTGGGCATATTCCCCGTTAATTCGTTGGAAGCCATGGGGCAACCACCAAAGCCTTTTATTGCTCCGTCAAATCGCCGGCAACCAGCATTGTATGCCGATTCAACAATAGAAATGGCATTTTCAGGAATTGTGTGTAAATGAGCTCCAAATTCCACATGTGGCAAGGACGGGATTAAAGCTTTAAACAAGTAATCAATCGATTCAGGAGTTGCAATTCCAATTGTATCGGATAATGCTTGAATTTTTATATCAAATTTTGAATATACTAGTTCGCACCAATCAATAACGATCTCTGCATTCCACTCATCGCCATAAGGGTTTCCAAAGCCCATCGATAGATACAAAACCATTTCTTTATTACTTTTTCCGGCTAAGTCCCGAATCGCCTCCACCCTTTTCAACGACGTAGCTATTGATGAATTTGTATTTCTTTGCTGAAAAGACTCAGATACAGAAAATGGAAAACCCAAATAATTAATTTCTTCAAATTTACAAGCGTCGATAGCACCTCGTTCGTTAGCTATAATTGCTAATAATTTAGTGGAATTTTTCAATTCTAATTTCTGCAATACTTCCGCTGTATCTCTTAACTGAGGGATTGCCTGCGGTGAAACAAAACTCCCAAAATCGATTGTGTCAAAACCACAGTTAATAAGAGAATTGATATATTTTACTTTCGTTTCCGTAGGAATAAAATCATGCAATCCTTGCATAGCATCCCGAGGACATTCAATAATTTTTATTCCTGACATATTTTCACGTAGTTAGTTTATTCAGAATTGCCTTATTTATTCGTTTTACCAACGCTGGTCCTTCATAAATAAATCCTGTATATAATTGCACCAGGTCAGCTCCAGCCTCTATTTTATCTAACGCATCCTCTGCAGAATGGATTCCTCCAACACCAATTATTGGGAAAGATTTATTGGATTTTTCTGATAAATAACGAATTACCTCCGTAGACCTGTTTTTTACCGGAATTCCGGATAAACCACCCGCGCCAATCGATTCTATTTTTTGAGCATTCGTGTGAATCAAATTATCTCGCGAAATAGTAGTATTGGTAGCAATTATTCCATCTAATTTAATCTCATCAACAATTTCTATAATATCATCTAATTGCTCATTTGTTAAATCAGGAGCGATTTTCAGTAATATGGGTTTGGGCCGGGTCTTAAGTGAATTATGCCTTTTTATCTCAACTAATAATTGCTTAAGAGGTTCTTTTTCTTGTAATTCTCTAAGATTAGGGGTATTAGGTGAAGAAACATTTACAACAAAATAATCAACGTAATCGAATAACTCATTGAACACATAAACATAGTCATTCAATGCGTTTTCATTGGAAGTGATTTTATTTTTCCCTATGTTTCCTCCTATGATAATTTTTGTTTTTTTCTTCTTTAGATTCTCAATCGCACTTTTAACACCATCATTATTAAACCCCATACGATTAATAATACCTTGATCATCTTTCAATCGAAACAAGCGAGGCTTCTCATTACCTGGTTGTCCCTTTGGTGTTACTGTTCCGACCTCAATAAAACCAAAACCACAATAAGCTAAATCATTGTACATTGTTGCATTCTTATCAAAACCAGCAGCTAGTCCAACTGGGTTTTCAAATTTTATTCCAAAAACAGTTTTTTCTAATCTAACATCTTTGACTAGATACAGTTTTGTCCAAAAAAATTTCATTCCAGGAATTTTAAGTACGTTTTTAATTAAAAATGCAGTTAAATAGTGCACTTTTTCCGGGTCAATTAAGAACAATATATTTCTTATGATTTTATACATATCAAGGTATTTTTCACAAAGATATAAATGCAAAACGAGGCAACAACCGTACCTCGCTTAATTTAAAAAATAAATATTTTAAATTGTTAGAATTTGTATTTACCTTTTTGTAATTTATAGTGTTTGTAAGTTTTTGTGTAATTTCTATAAGTGACATTTTTGGTTAAAATTACACTAATATAGTAATAGGAATCTTTTTGAATATCACCACGCTGTTGTCCTGTAACAAACCATTGATTATTACCACTTCTGTCAGATAAGGCTGCTGCAGTAGCACCTTTTTGAGCTTGTAATAATCCCTTATCATAATAAGAGCCATGCACATCGTCAATATAATCAGAAAAAGTCTTGACATAAGTAGCTTCAACACCAATTCTCCATTCTCTGCTAATTCCAACACGAAAACCCATACCAATTGGCACATTCACAGTTACCGGAAGGTGTTTTTTTATACCACCTGCAAGTCCTTGACCCTCAGTAGATAGTGGTCTCAAATTAACCCATTTTCCTTGATATTTAGCTTGACTAATAAAACCAACAACACCAATTCCAGCAAAAACAAAAACTTGTTCGTTTCTATTTTTGAAACCATGCAGTCCTCTTACATTATAACGCTTACCTACTTTTTCTTTTTTGTAGATCATGAAATCAAGACGCTGCGAAATATCAATAATTGGCGCTCTAAAACTTAGATTTCTAGCACTTCTATATGTTTCTTTTGTCAAAGCATCATCCCCTTTTAGCATGCCTAAGTACAGCGATGTAGTTGTAGCGAAAATAGAATGAAATCGATAACGGTAGCCCAAATTAATTGCTAGAGATGTCGAAGGCCAATCCAAATCTTTTAATCTATAATCTGTCCCAATCTGATCTTTACCTCCTAAATCGCCAAGAAATTGAGTAGCCGAAAAACCAATTCGAATTTCTTTTTTATTCAACGTCCAATTCTTTCTGCCATTGAAACGGGTAGCACCCCCATCGAAAACATCATAAGGCATTTCACTGCTCAATAAAGAAGAATAAACGGTTGGTTTATTTTTTTTAATAAGCTCGTATGCAGGGAGAATATAAGGGTTTTTAATATTTAAAGAAAAATTACTAACTAATGAAGATGACTGCTGAGCGAAGGAACTTGCAGTAATAACAATAGTAATAATTAAACTTAAAATATACTTCATTGTATTGTTTTTAAATTAGTCGAAACTTTATCGCGCCACGAAAATAAGAAAAAAAATTAATAATAGTTTAAGTTAAAGTAAAAAATTGCAAAGAATTTGTTGAAAATTAACACGATTGAAGAGAAGTTTTGGCGTTTTTTGAATGTTGTTTTTTTTTATTGAATTTCTAATTCAAAACAATACGCAATTCCATCTATCAATGACGTCAAAATAATAGTGTTTTTTGACGTTTTATCGAGATAGAAATTTAAGATATCTACTGTATCATTCGGCTTTGAAAAATGCAATGTTTTATAAGTATTCACTCCACTTCCTTGCATTTCTTCCTCTTGAAAAATACTCGCTTTGTAAATGTTTTGACTGTCTTTAAATCGAACGAACCACTCATAAACAGTCTCGTTAGGTCTATCCAAATTAGCTAAATAATAATTCCCATCTGTATCGGTCAATAAATACCATGATTTTGTTTCAGCTAATACTCCTCTGTATAGTTTATAATTTGATTTTTGAATGGTGACCGTTTCTTTCTCTTGAGAATAAGAATTTATGTGTATGAGAAGGAAAAGAATTAATAATCTTCTAATCATTTCGAATAAGTATTAAGTTCATCGGGGCCAGAAAAACTTGTTTTCCATTTTCGATATGTGTAGCGGTAATGTTTGTAAGAAAAATCATACTATTATACCCACAACAGGTTCTGATTTCTTTACAAAGTGAGTCAGGTAAATAATTTCCAGTAATTTCAAATTCTTTCTGCCCATACTGAATTTTAAATCCATCCACTACATAATCATTCCTACCATTCACTTCGATTCTATTGCAAATTAAATTATAATTGATAGTCCCCAATGACAATCCAGCAATATTACCAAAAAATGAATTTTGATATTGTTTTTTTATAATTACTGACTCTTTTTGACAAAAAGTAGTAATTTGAATAAAAAAACTAAGAATTAATAGCGTTTTCATTTATTAAGTTATGAATAAATTCAATATTTTCGTCCTTCTTGTCAATGAGAGTCACCTTAATAAATCCATTTTTTATATCTTTCGAAGTATAATTTAACACATACCCCATTCTACCATTAGAATCTAACACAAATAACGTATTTGAATTTTTCTCAAAACAACCAAATTTATCTAAGTCACGTGAAGTATTTGAACCGAAAGAAAAACAAAGGTCCTGATCGTTATCAAATACATAGGCAGATTTTATATCAGCAATTGTTCCATAAAAGGAGAAACCAACTTCTTCTTTATATGCTAAAGGATACTCAATTGGATGATCACAATTAAAAATCCCAAATGTAACCATTTGAAAACTTGCTGCAAACCTGTTTGTTTTTCCCTCCGAATTCTCTTCTCGCCGCATAGCATTGACAAGCAAAGTTTCACTTGGATTATCAACTAATGTTTTTAGTTTGGATTCCTGTTGCAACTTTTCGAATATCAGTTTTTTCTTTTCGATTTCTAATTCTTGTTTCTTATTTTGACAAAAAGCTATTGACTTAGATAAATTTATTTCAGCTTCTTCCTTTTTAACGCCATTCAAGACGGGTCGGACACCTATTTTGAACTTCTCCGTTTTCGAAGAAAAGGAGGCATAATAATTATCATTTTCTTTCACTAAATCAACATCACTCCATATCTTTTTCGTAAATGATTTATCATATTTCTTTTTTGAATTAACTTCAAATTCCATTCCGATAAATTTTTCTAATTCTGGAAATTCATTTTTATCAAATGCTAAGTCAAATCTCTGATTTCCTTCAATGGGTAAAAATTTTTCAATTCTTGTAGGCTCGATTATTTTACTGCAAGAAACGTCATTCGCAGTAATTTTAGCAGTAGTTTCAACAAGCTCTTTTTTTATCTGAGTTAGTTCTTTACTATTATCTAAAAAAGAATTATTTTCAGCGTTAAAAATAGCAGGATAATTGATCCACTCTTTTTTATTTTCTTCAAATTTCCAAAATGTAAAAGAAGATGGATCTTTCCTCAACACCATAGAAACCTCAATTGGTTTTGAAGGAGATATCTTAATTTCCTCACCTGTCGCCCCTCCTCTAAGCTCTATCATTCCCGCCGATTCAAAAGCACTATTTTTTTGATAATCCATTGGGATTCCAGCGATAAATGCACTAGCTTTATCATTAAACTCTCTTATTTTTATCTCCACGTTTTTTTCAGGAGAACTTGAAATTAAACTTCCTTTTGGAATAAAAATACTCGTTCCTGAAGGGAGATTAATGGTTTGCTCTACCGATGGATCTATTGAATAAGTAGTGAATTGTTCAACTAAACTTTGTTTAATAGGATGGAAACATTTTGTATCCTCTGGCAGTATTACTGAACTTTCTTTAGTAGATTTATTATCATTTGCTATTTCTTTAGAATTTACAATACCTATGGACATTAAAAGTGTCAGAGAGGCCAGGCCTACAGGCCCATAAAACCATGGGTTTCTCCAAATTGGAGGCTTAAGTTTCTTAAACTCATTAAGTACATGATTAAAATCCTGTTTCGATTCAACGTGATCTGAATTCATCGGTTTCCTATCCAGAATTACTTTAAATTTTTTCATAACTTTTTTTTATTTTTTAATAAACAGTTGTTTCAATTTTTCCAAGGCTCTAAAAGTCTTCACTTTAGCATTGTTTTCTGTCAATTCCAATATTTCGCCCATTTCTCTAAAACTTCTTTTTTCAAAAAAGCGCAGTTCAATTAATTGCATATCGTTCTCTTTTAATTGTGACAGGCAAGCGAACATTTTCTTTTTATTAGTATCACTTGCGTCTTCTTCAAGTTCTTCCGCAATTTCAAAAAGGTGCACACTTTCAACATTCACCGCTCTCTCTGCTTTCTTATCTCTAAAAGCTTGGTATAATTCACTTTTAGCAATTCTATACAACCACGAAGCAAAAGGCACTCCTCTGTATTCATATTTCTTAATATTATTGAGAGCCTTCATAAAAACTTGCGAAGTAACATCAAATGCTAAATCTTCATCATCCATCCTTTGAAAAATATATCTAAAAATTTGCTCATGGTACTCTTTGTATAAAGGAGCAAAGCACGCAGGATCCTTCTGGGCTTTTTGTATCCAAGTCAGCTCTTGTTCTAGCCAAACGTTGGATTTGTGGTACAATGTGTTTACTGACATGGTTTTTGAGTTTGAGTTTTGTTTTCTAGTTTTTATAAAGCTTGCAAACTTTACTAATAAATAACGCATATATTTCAATCCGTTACACTGCAAACGCATTTATTTTTCTACTTCGTATATTTGAACGTGAAAATAATTTGTATTGCATTCTTATTCTAATAAAAAAATGAAAGATGATTTTATTATTTCAAGCGGATCAACTTACATTTAAACTATTCAAAACACCCAAAATCAAATAGATAAATAGCATCTATTTTCAAAAATAACATAAAAAGTTTAACTTATTTACAGTTTTCGAGCGATATATAAAATTTCACCTGGTTGCAATCTATACCTCTTCATTAAATCAGCGCTAAAAACAGATTCTTGAATAAACTCATCCACTTGAAAACCTGCCTTGCGCAGCCATTCAGGATAATCTTTTCCAAATAGACGCACATGATCTTTTTGCCAATAAAACTTTTCTCGATCTTCAGGTGAAATTATTTTTGGATCTTCTAAAGTACTTGCTCTTGAAAAATCTTGAGGAACTTGCATGATTCCCCATCCTCCAGGTTTCATGACTCTATATAATTCCTTCATACATTGTAATGCATCATCCACATGTTCCATTACATGATTACAGAAAACAATATCAAATCGATTATCTTCCAAAGGAATCGCGTGTAAATCAAAATGGATATCCGCTAAAGGTGAAATTAAATCTCCGGTCAGATATTTTAAATTAGCTTGTTTTTTAAATTTATCATAAAAACATTGTTCAGGAGCAATGTGCAAAACTTCTAAATTGTCAGTTGTCAAAAAATTAGAAAAATCTCTGAGATATAACCACATTAATCTATGTCTTTCAAGTGTTAAATCACAGGGACATAAAACGTTATCTCTCTGAGCAGCTTTTGAACCATAGGATAAAAATTTTCTGAAAGATTTCTCACAAACTGGGCATTCAACATTTGAGCCTTTATATAGAATAGGAGCTATTTTTTTAAAAGGATAGCTCAATCGAATCAATAAAGGACGAGGTAATTTATTCAATAAAAAGGAATAAAGTTTTTTCATTTTTCAGCGAGTAATTAGACAAATTTAAACAAGAATTCACAAAGAACGCCAAAAGAGTATGAAAGTATTCATAAATGATAGTAAATTTATGGCTTGAGGAAATTAAATTTATCCGATGGATTAATTAGATAACTGTTTTACAACAGGTATGATTTGTCAAAAAAAGATGTAAGATAAAATGAGAGAAGCACCAACTTGTAAGATTGAAAAAACGGAACTGATCAACCACGGTAACACGCGAATTGATGATTATTTTTGGTTAAACAAGCGAGATTCTAAAGATGTTTTAGAATACATAAAAGATGAAAACCAATATACAGCAGAATATTTTAAAAATATAGAACCATTAAAAGATCTCCTTTTAGCTGAATTTGAGGCAAGAATAAACCCCAATGATGTCAGTACTCCCTTTATAATCAATGGTAAAACCTACCAAGAAAGAAGTAAAGAAGGGAAAGATTATAATTATATTTATGTTATAGATGGCACGAATGAGGAACTATTCTTTGACGAAAACAAGCGCGCTGATAAAAAAAGTTATTATTCACTTGCAGAGTGGTCTCCTTCGCCAGACAATAATCTATTAGCGATCAGTGAAGATTTTATAGGTCGAAGGAATTATACTATAAGCATTCTTACCCTAATAGATCAAACATATCTCCTAGACAAAATAAAAGATACAGATGGATCGATAATTTGGGCCAATGACAATCGGACTATTTTTTATGTAAAAAAAGACAAAGATACACTTCGTGAATTTCAAGTTTACAAGCATATTTTAGGTGCGGATTCAACTAAAGATGTCCTTGTATACGAAGAGAAGGATGAGCGATTTAGCGTGTTCATTTCCAAAACAATGACCAATAAATATATTGAAATTCAAAGTCAAAGTTCGACCACTTCTGAAACTCAATTTATTGATGCAGATTTCCCTGAGCAGTCACCGTTTATTTTTTTACCTAGGAAATCTGGCCATCTTTATTCGGTGGAACACCATGAAAATGGCTTTTACATTCTCACCAATAAAAAAGCAAAAAATAACCAACTTGTCTATTCTGAAGCAGTTCCAATTGAAATTAGTCACTGTCAAGTTATTATTCCCCACAGTAAAGAAACCCTTCTAGAAAATGTTTTAGTGTTACAAAAGTTCATTTTAACAGAAGAACGAGTAAATGGATTGCAAAAAATAAGAATTATCGATATTGGCACGAAGTCAGAAAAATTCATTGATTTTAAGGAAGAAACGTATTACTTAGCATTAAGTATTAATGATAATTATATGGCGACCTCTATTTTTTTTACTTACAACTCATTAACAACACCCTCAACAGTTTATGAGTATACTTTAGCAGAAGAGAGTCGAAAAGTCTATTTCAGAAAAGAATTGTTAGAAAAAAACTTTTCACCGGAAGATTACGAGTCAAAAAGAACATGGGCTAGAGCGAATGACGGCACTAATATTCCCATTTCACTTGTCTACAAAAAAGGAACAATTTTAGAAGATGCTCCCCTCCTATTATACGGTTATGGTTCATATGGAATAACTATTCCTGATGTTTTTAGTGCTCTGCGATTAAGTTTGCTAAATAGAGGATTTGTCTATGCGATTGCGCACATTAGAGGAGAAAAATATTTAGGAGAAGAATGGTATGAAAACGGGAAATTCTTAAAAAAGAGAAATACTTTCACCGATTTCATCAATGTAGCAGAATACTTAGGAATGAAAGGATTCTGTGATAAAAATAAGATCTATGCACAAGGAGGAAGTGCAGGAGGATTATTAATGGGTGTTGTCACCAATTTAGCACCCTATCTTTGGAAAGGTATTATTGCTCAAGTGCCATTTGTTGACGTCGTTACAACCATGTTAGATGAAACCATCCCTTTGACAATTGGAGAATATGAAGAATGGGGCAACCCTCAGAGTGAAGACTATTATTGGTACATGCTTAGTTACTCTCCCTATGACAATGTAAAAGCAATGAATTACCCAGCGATGTACATTACCACAGGGTATCATGATTCGCAAGTTCAATACTGGGAACCTTTAAAATGGGTAGCTAAAATCAGATCAGTTAAAACCAATAATTTACCATTAATTTTTGATTGTAACATGGATGCTGGGCATGGAGGAGGTTCAGGAAGATCGAATGAACGATTAGAAATTGCGAAAGAGTACGCTTTTATTCTTAATTTTGAAGGTGTTTTAAAATAAAGTAATGAATTTCAAAATAATTTGCTTTTGCTTTATTACTTTGTGCGGTTCGAATCTGGCGATTGCTCAAGCAGACACCTTGCCTTACGAAATGTACAAAAAAAAAGTTGTTTTATACTCTGATTTCGGATATACTTCGGCACCCTTTTCATTATCTTACAACTTCCCTGGTTCGGTGAATAAGATTGCGTATAGAAATAATTATAAAAAAGTATTGGGATTTGGTATTTGTCATAAATGGTTTGCCCTGCGACTTTTCCATTCGTCGAAGGGAGATGCTAAGTCGGAAGAAATGTATGGGAAAACTACCTATTTTGGAGTAGGATTTAATTTTAATTTAGGTAAATCCTACTGGGATATTGATTATCGAACTTTTACAGGATACGCTGTGAAAAATGCCTACCAATGGAATCCTGCATTAACTTCAGAACTACCAAACGATATTAGACCTAATACAAAATCCATAGGTTTTTCAATAAATTCATGGTATTTCTACAATAAAGATTTTAAAATACAAGCTGTTTTAGGAAAAACTGGCCATTTCATAAGGGAAGTAAAATCTTGGTATGTAAAATCAACTTTTAATATTTACGGTGTAACAAATGAAAAAAACTCACTTATCCCCATCCAACTTATCGATCCATCAAATAGTAAAACATCCTCCAGTTATTTTTCCGCTATAGATTTTGGAATTGTTCCTGGATATGCGTATGCAAACAGGAAAAAAAATTGGCAAATTACTGGTATTTTAGGCTTAGGAGCAGTGATTCAAAACAAACACTACACAGTTGGCCCAAATGGACCCGATAGAGGCCTAATAGGCTTGGCACCTCGCTATGATATTAAAATAGTTGGTGGGTATTCCGTTCCTAAATTTTTCGTTTTTTTAGTAACCGACTTTGACAATAAATCAATAAGATTCAATGATCTCATCTATAAACAAAGTTGTTTCTCAATAAAACTTCTTGGAGGTATAAGAATTAATACAAAGGAGAAAGAAAAGAAGAAGAAGAAAGAAAAAAGTTAAGAGAAAATCACACAATTTATCACTTGTAATTATAATGAATTTCAATAGTTGTAGCTCCTTTGCCATACTCTCTAAAATCAGCATCAAAATACTCTACACCTTCTTGCTTATCTAAATAAGACCGAATTTCCTGTTTTAAGACACCTTCTCCAACACCATGTATGGCCACTATTTTCCTTATATTTTTACTCTTCGCTTTTTTAAAGAATGACTTAAATTCTGTCAATTGTTTTGTTAGCATTTGAAAATTCGTTAAGCCTAAATTTGATTCTGTAATAACGTCTATATGTAAATCGATTTCCCAAACATCTATAGATTTCTTTGAACCCAAAGCTTTTTCTTTGAGAACAAAATGTTTTTGAATTGAAAGTGTTTCATCTTCATTCATTTTCAGATCTGATGAATTAGAAAGTTGATAGTTATCACCATGAATTTTCACCATTTCATCCATTTGAAAAGTTCGTTCAAAGCCAGTCTCATCTTCCACCATATACACATTTTCGCTTATAATTTTACGAATAATCCCTCCTCCGACTTCGTATAAAAAACCTACTTTTTCTCCTAAAGTGAACATCTTAAAATTTTAAACTATTTATATTATAAGCTAAAACGATGGGTAGTAAAAATGATGCTATCCATACCAAAATCACAATAAACTTAAATAATGAACTTGCGTTTCGATCAATTGGAGCCACTAACGCATTGTTCACATGCTCAGCGAGAAGCGGGTTTGTTATCTCTTCCTCTTCATTGTCAAGATATTTTCGCAAAGCGGGAGTATACTCTAACACGATCTCTTTCAGTTTAGAAAAATCTTTATTCGATAAGGCTTGGTAGGTTGTTTTGTAATTAATATTTTCGTCAACGCATTCTTTTTGTATGTGATATTTTTTTTGAGCTGATCTTACTCTGAGCCCCATTAAAAAACCAAAAACCAGCAAGAAAGTAAGACTAAAATACCAGCCAATCAAAATCATTAAAAAAGAAGAAACGATGGACATTATGACCTGAAATTTCCCTTGGTTTTTATCAAAAAATAACTTTAGCATCTGTCCTCCATCTAACATATCTAAAGGTAAAAGATTAATCATATTTATAAATAAAAACAAAATAGACAACTCTTTCATCCAATTATAATTGAACGCCTCACCAAAATAAAGTAAAATAGTACCGAGAAGCACACCTGGTATTGGCCCAGCCATAATCACAAAAAAACTTTGTTTTTCTTGGTAAAACTCTTTTTTTCCTTGCACAAATGCACCCATAAGTGGAACGAAAAGCATTCTGACATTTTTGTACTGATAGATTTTCATGAACGAAAAATGACCTATTTCGTGCACGAAAAGTACTAGAATAACAAAAAATATAAAAAGAAAATCTGTAGAACCAATAAGAACCAACCCAAGAGCAAAAAGAAGCATTGAAAAAAAAGTTAAACTTGTTTTTCGATTTATTTTACTTTCAATTAATTCTGGTTTTTGCGGATAAAAATCAAAACCCTCCATAATATGTATTTAGGAAGTAAAGATACTAAAAATAGAATCAGAAATTTCCACTTCTTACTAAAAGACCTCAAAAACATTTACTTTGCTCTCGAAGATAAAACAGCAAGAACATCTTCTAATTTAAACCCTTTGGCTTGCAATAGTATTAAATAATGAAACAATAAATCTGCTGATTCATTTAAGAATAATTCATCGTCGGACCCTAGAGCCTCAATAACAACTTCAACACCCTCCTCTCCCACTTTTTGAGCCACTTTGTTTATTCCTTGTTCGATAAGGGAAGAAACATATGACTTTTCATTTGGATGATTGATTCTTTCAGAAATTACAGTTTCTAGTTGTTCAATAACACCAAAACTAGTTGTTTTCTCTTCCATCCAGCATGTTTTTGTGCCTTTATGACACGTTGGCCCACTAGCATCTGCCTTTATTAATATGGTATCGTTATCACAATCTAAAGAAATAGATTTCAAGTTTAAAAAATTGCCACTTTCCTCTCCTTTCACCCAAATCCTTTTTTTAGAACGAGAGAAAAAAGTAACTAATTTCGTTTCTAACGTCTGCTGAACCGCCTCAGCATTCATGTACCCAAGCATTAACACTTGTAAAGTTGAATTATCTTGGACAATGCAAGGAATCAAGCCATTACTTTTTTCGAAATTTATTTTATCCATTTTATTTAATTTTATATTAAAGATCTTTTGAACTAGGAAATCAACCTATATTTTTAATTTTTTCTTTGACTATCGTTCATTAGACTCTTACATTAATTTTATTTTCTTTCAAATATTCTTTTAATTGTGGAATCTTAATTTCCCCAAAATGAAAAACACTTGCAGCTAAAGCTGCATCTACATTCCCAGATTTAAAAACGTCTAAAAAATGTTCTTTTAAACCACAACCACCAGAAGCGATAATTGGGACAGATACCATTTTCGCTACTTTCTCTAAAGCTTCGATAGCAAACCCATTCTTCGTGCCATCATGATCCATGGACGTAAAAAGTATTTCACCCGCACCTAAATCAACGGCATCTTTCACCCAATTAAATAATTTTAAATCCGTTTGTATTTTCCCACCGCTCAAAAACACAATCCATTCGTCGTCTATTAATTTTGCGTCAACAGCTAATACAACACATTGATTACCAAATTTATCTGATAATTCTGTTATTAATTTCGGATTTCTAACTGCTGAAGAGTTAACGCTGATTTTATCAGCACCTGCTCTCAGCAGAGCAGCAGCATCATCTACTGAACTTATTCCTCCGCCAACGGTGAATGGAATATTAATTTCAGAAGCCACTTTTAAAACCATATCAATCATCGTTTTACGCCCTTCTTGCGTAGCTGTAATATCAAGAAAAACCAGTTCATCGGCACCCATTTTAGAATAATATTTTGCCAGTTCAACCGGGTCACCTGCATCTCGTAAACCTTCAAAATTTACACCTTTTACAGTCCTTCCATTTTTAATATCTAGACAAGGAATTATTCTTTTTTTTACCATACTTATATAAAAATTTTAATACTCAATGAATACTAATTTGACACTATTTTATTTCCTCGTATTATATTTTACTAATTCTTTTAAATCAATCTTCTTTTCATAGATCGCTTTTCCAATAACCACAGCAGGAATTCCATTTTCTTTCAATTTAATCACATCATTGATACAGGAAATACCTCCGCTTGCAATTAAATCGAGGTCCGGATATTTATCCATAATTGTTTGATATAATTCAAATGAAGGTCCTTGCAGCATCCCGTCTTTAGAAATATCCGTACATAAAACAGTTCGAATTCCTTTTAGGTAATATTCTTTTAAGAAATTGAACAATGAAAGGTCGCTCGTTTCCAACCATCCATCAGTAGCGATATTTAATCCTTTTACATCTGCCCCTAAAATAATTCTATCCGCACCATAATCATTTATCCATTCATACAATAAAATTGGATTTTTAACAGCCACACTTCCAACCGTAACTTGATCTGCACCAGCATTTATAACCCTTTTTAGGTCATCAGTTGATTTAATACCTCCTCCAAAATCAATTTTTAAGTTTGTGTTTTTAGCAATAGATTCAAGAATATTAAAATTCACTACTTTACTAGATTTTGCCCCGTCTAAATCTACTATATGTAAATAATTAAATCCATGATCTTCAAATAATTTCGCTACTTCTAAAGGATTCTCGTTATAGATAATTTTTGAATTGTAATCACCTTTACTCAAGCGCACGCATTTCCCATTTATAATGTCAATTGCTGGTATAATTTTCATCTTCTCCTATTTTTAGCTATTTTTATTTATCTGACACTAATCCCAAGAATTTAGCTATCATTTTACCTCCTGCTTCACCACTTTTTTCTGGATGAAATTGACAACCATAGAAATTATTTTTCTTCATAGACGCTGTAAATTTTGAGCCATATTCTGATTCTGAAATCGTAAATTCATTTAATGCAACAAAATAACTATGTACAAAATAGACGTCAGAATTGTCTTCGTGAAATATACTTTTGCCGTTGATTAAAGTATTCCATCCCATATGTGGTATTTTCGGAGAATCGATAAATTTTCTGACTTTTACACCAGAAAAGATATCCAAGCAATCCACGTCACCTTCCTCTGTATAACTGCACATCAATTGCATGCCAAGGCAAATTCCTAAAAAAGGTTGTGTCAAAGTAGGAATCAATTTATCCAACCCTTTTACTTTCAATTGCTCCATAGCAGCTTTAGCATGACCAACACCAGGGAAAATAACAGCGTCTGCAGATTTAATTATTGTGGCGTCGGAAGTAATTATCGCTTCTACTCCAAGGCGCTTGAGCGCAGAAGAAACAGAAAAAACATTCCCAGAACCGTAATCAATTATCGCTACTATCATACATCGACTTTTTATAAAACACCTTTAGTACTTGGTAAAATTGCATTTGAACCATTTCTTTTCTTTGCCATTTTAATTGCTTTTGCAAACGCTTTGAAAATTGATTCAATTTTGTGGTGTTCGTTTGTGCCTTCCACTTTAATATTTAGATTGCATAAAGCCCCATCCGTAAACGATTTAAAAAAATGAAAAAACATTTCAGTAGGCATTTGACCTATCATTTCACGTTTGAAATCTGCATCCCAAACTAGCCAATTTCTGCCGCCAAAATCAATTGCTACCTGAGCTAAACAATCATCCATTGGTAAACAAAATCCGTATCTTTCCATTCCAATTTTATTTCCCAACGCTTGTTTAAAACATTCACCTAATGCAATTGCAGTATCCTCAATCGTGTGATGCTCGTCTACTTCTAAATCACC
>CAMDAO010000039.1 GCA_945888595.1 Chryseobacterium gleum
ATTTGAATTATATCAATACTAATTATAAGACGATTGCGATTACTTCCTCTATTTCTGGAGAAGGAAAAACGTTTGTGGCCTTAAATTTAGCGGGGATTCTTGCTATGTCAGGTAAAAAAACGGTAGTGATTGATTTAGATTTGCGTAAACCAAAAATCCATTTAGGATTTAAAGCAGCAAATGAAAAAGGGATGAGTGGTCTAATAATAAATCAATATACGCTTGCTGAATGTATTCAGAAGTCAGCTATTGATACGCTAGACTTTATTACAGCTGGTCCAATTCCCCCGAATCCTTCTGAATTAATAATTAGTGATAGTTTTAGAGAGAAATTGGAAGAATTAAAGTTGATTTATGATATTATTATCATTGATAATCCGCCTGTGGGTCTCGTTTCAGATGGTATTAGGAATTTGACAGATGCTGATATTCCTATTTATGTATTTAAGTCTCATTATTCTAAACGAACATTTATCAAAAAAATTGACGACCTTTTTGAAATGCAACAATTAAAATCGTTGAATGTAATTCTTAATGGAGTTAAATCTAGCCGGAGAAATGGCTCGTATGGTTATGGTTATGGATACGGCTATGGATATGGCTACGGTTATGGTTACGGAGGCTACGGTGAAAAAGATGGTTATTTCAAAGAAGATGAATCAAAAAACTTTTTTATTAAATTATTGAAAAAAACAAGAATCTTTAGATTATTAAGAAGATGGTTATAACAAAGTGCAGAATACCAGGTTTATTAATTATTGAGCCTCGTGTTTTTGAAGATGAAAGAGGTAGTTTTTTCGAGAGTTTTAATGAAGACCAGTTTAGAGAGTTAACGGGCGTTGATTTTACTTTTTGCCAAGATAATGAATCAATTTCAAAGAAAAACGTGTTGAGAGGATTACATTTTCAAACACCACCTTTTGCTCAAGGAAAATTAGTAAGAGTTTCATTTGGAAAGGTGTTAGATGTGGCAGTCGATATTAGAAAAGATTCACCGTTTTATGGGCAATGTGAGTTAATTGAATTATCCGCAGAAAATAAAAAACAATTTTGGATTCCTCCTGGCTTTGCCCATGGATTCTTAACGATGGAGGAAAATTCTATTTTTAATTACAAGTGCACCAACTATTATTCTCCTCTTTCTGAAGGCACTATACAGTGGGATGATAAAGACTTAGCCATTAATTGGTCAATCGATGAGCCAATTGTATCTGAAAAAGATCAAAATGGAGAAAAATTTAGTAATTTTGTATCTCAATTTTAATTTTGTTAGGTGTTGTATTCTATTATTGAATTTATAAGTTTTTTTGTTGGTGGATTTGTTCTCTCTTTATTGTGTAATGAGGTTCTATTGCGTTTCTCAAAGTCTTTGGGAATCAGAAATAATAATGATATAGTTATTAGATGGAGCAATGAGTCTAAACCTTCTCTAGGAGGTGTTAGTTTTTTTCTTGTTTTTCTTTTTTCTTCCATTATATATTCAATGGTCTATTTTGAGCAAAATATATTTCATAATATTCACTACAGTGGTTTAATTTTAGCTGGTTCGATTGCTTTCCTAATGGGCTTGGCAGATGATGCTTACAATACGAAGCCTTTGGCTAAGCTTTCTATTCAAATTTTATGTGGGGTAGTATTTGTATTAACGGATACGAAATTAGACTTGTTTCATAATAATATTTTAGATGGATCGATTACCATCATTTGGGTAATTGGAATTATGAATTCTTTAAATATGTTGGATAATATGGATGGAATCGCCGGTACTACGGTTCTTTTTATTTTAGTTACTTGTTTATTTTCTGGCTTTATTCTTTTCGGATTTAAAATCGATATTTGGACGATTTCGTTAATTTCAATGATTGGAGCAGTTCTTGGATTTTTAAGATACAATATTAACCCGTCAAAATTATTTATGGGAGATGCAGGAAGTCAATTTATCGGTTTGTTTGTTGCATTTTATTCAATAAAACATCTTTGGAATGTGGGGCATGACACTTCTCATTCTTCTTGGTTGGGAATAATAACCACTTTGACAGCTTTTACTCCTGCAGCAGCTGATACTTTTACGGTTGTTATAAATCGACTTAAGAAAAAACAATCTCCAATGGTAGGAGGGAAAGATCACACAACGCATCATTTAGTATATTCTGGAATTAATGACAAAGGTGTATGGTACGTCTTTAGTCTGATAGGTCTGGTGTCTTCCCTTTTATCTATTGCAGTTGTAAATTTCATCAAGAATGATCAATTTATCGTATTGCCAATTATACTCTCTTGTTTATATTTTCTATTAATTTTTTGGTATTTGTACAGAAATACAATCAAATACCCTGCTCCTAAAAAATGAATCAGACTTATTTTTTTTCTCATGCTATCAGTTTGAAAAATAAATCGTTTCTTCCTCTTATTTTTTTTCTCATTCTATATTCATGTACTCAAAATAAGTACAAAGAAAAGCAGTTCATTCCTGTTAAACAAAAATTAACTCATTTTACATTACCGCATTTACCTTCAGAAATAGTATTCTGTAATGAGAAAATTCTATTAACAGATGAAGATACGAGGGAAAAACTAGATAGGGAAATTCTAGTAAATGCTTATTTTCAAAGTTCAACGGTATTGTCGCTAAAAAGAGCAGGTAGATATTTCCCTCTGATTGAAAAAATATTAAAAGAAGAGAATATTCCAGACGATTTTAAGTATTTAAGTATTATTGAAAGTGGCCTTGCTCAAGCTATTAGCCCTGTTGGAGCTCAAGGTTTTTGGCAATTTATGCCATTGACAGCGAAGGAATTTGATTTGGAAATTAGTAGTGAAGTGGATGAGCGTTTGAATATTGAAAAAAGCACAAGAGCTGCATGCGCTTATTTGAGAAATGCCCAATACACTCTAAAGGATTGGCTCTCGACAGTTGCTTCTTATAATCGCGGAATTGGGGGTGTTCGAAGCGATATGAGATGGCAAGGTACTAATCATTATTTTGACACGGATATGAATAGTGAAACAGGACGATACGTCTTTCGATTATTGGCGGTTAAATTAATTTTTGAACATCCTGAGTTATACGGGTTTGATTTGAAGGCGATGGAAGTGTATAAGCCTTTTAAAACAAAAGGTTTGTTGATAACGAAAACGATTACAAATATTGCCAATTGGTCCATCGAGCAAGGTTTCAACTATAAGATAGTTGCTAAATTAAATCCTTGGTTAAAAGGGAATCGATTGACAATAACAAATAAATATTATACCATATTACTACCATCCAAAAATGAAAATTTAAAGCCACACCATAAATATTCATAATGGATAATTTAAGCGATTTATTTGAGCACGGAGCGATAGAAATTTTTGGTGCTCGTGAACATAATTTAAAGGATATTGATCTAAAAATACCGCGCAATAAATTAGTGGTTTTTACTGGATTGAGTGGAAGCGGAAAATCATCCTTAGCTTTTGACACCATTTTTGCAGAGGGACAAAGACGGTATATTGAAACTTTTTCCTCCTATGCTAGACAATTCTTAGGAGGATTAGAAAGACCCGATGTAGATAAAATCGACGGTTTAAGCCCCGTAATTTCCATTGAACAAAAGACCGTTTCGAAAAGTCCTCGGTCAACAGTTGGAACCATCACTGAAGTATATGATTTTTTGCGTTTATTATTTGCTCGGGTTGGAATAGCTTATTCCTATGAGACCGGGGAGAAAATGGTTAAATATTCAGATGATCAAATTGTTGAATTGATTTTGGAAAAACATGAAGGTAAAAAAGTCATATTATTAGCACCTAAAGTAAGAGGTAGAAAAGGCCATTATCGAGAATTATTTGATCAAATCCTAAAAATGGGATTTACCAAAGTGAGAGTGAATGGTGAATTGAAGGATATTGAAGCTGGAATGAAATTGGATAGATACAAAGTTCATGATATTGACATTGTTATTGACCGATTACTTATTTCGAAAGCGGATCGAAAGCGAATTTATGATTCCGTAATTACCTCTTTGAAGCATGGAAGCAAGGCAATGATTTTAATGGATTTTGAAACCGGTGAGTCTCGTCATTTTAGTCGTACTTTAATGTGTCCAACTTCAGGAATAAGTTATCCAGAACCAGAGCCAAGTTTATTTTCGTTTAATTCTCCGTATGGTGCTTGTCATACGTGCAGTGGATTAGGAGAAGTTTCAGAAGCGAATGTCGACAAAATTATTCCCAACCCTAAGCTTTCCATTAAAAAAGGGGGCTTTGCTCCTTTGGGAGAATTTAAGGGTGGCTGGATTTATGAAAAAATAGAAAGTTATTTAGCGCAAGAAAATTTTTCTATTTCAACTCCTTTGGAAGAAATTCCAGAAGAAGTGATGAATGTATTATTATATGGAAATGATGATGTGGAAATTTCTGGTAAAAAAGAATTAATTCGATTTGAAGGAATTATACCTTTTGTATCTCGGCATTCTGAAGAGAGTACTGCAGGGGTTCAAAGGTGGGCGCAAAGTTTTATGAACAAAGTAAATTGTCCAACATGTGAAGGAACTCGTTTGCGAAAAGAAGCTCATTTCTTTAAAATTGACAATTATCACATTGGAGATTTAGCAAAAATGGATTTGAATGAACTGAAAGCGTGGTTCAATCAATTGGAAGATAAATTGTCGTCCTCTCAATTAATTATAGGTGCTGAAATTTTAAAAGAAATTAATACCCGATTGAGTTTTATTTTAGACGTTGGATTGGAATATTTAACATTGCACCGCAGTGCTAAAACATTATCTGGAGGAGAAGGACAAAGAATACGTTTAGCTACGCAAATAGGGTCTGAATTAATGAATGTTCTATATGTATTAGACGAACCTTCGATTGGATTGCACCAAAGAGACAATACCCGATTAATTAATTCCTTAAAGAAATTAAGAGATGCAGGAAATTCTGTTATTGTGGTGGAACATGATAAAGAAATGATCGAAGCTGCTGATTTTGTTGTAGACATTGGTCCGGGTGCTGGAATTCATGGTGGTAGAATTATGAATGCAGGAATAATATCAGAATTAAATAGTTATGATTCTTTGACCACAAAATATTTGAAGGGAGAAATGAAAATTGAAATCCCAACCAAGCGTAGAAAAGGAAATGGAAAGTTTTTAGAATTAATAGGAGCCTCAGGTCATAATTTAAAAAATCTTGATTTAAAAATTCCTCTGGGAACATTTTGCTGTATTACGGGCGTTTCAGGGAGTGGGAAATCGTCTTTAATTAATCATACCTTATACCCAATACTTTTGGCGCATATCTATAATGGCGTCAAAATTCCATTGCCTTACAAAAGTATCAAAGGACTTGAAAATTTGGATAAAGTGATAGAAATTGACCAAAGTCCGATTGGAAGAACGCCTCGTTCAAATCCTGCCACATACACAAATATGTTCACTGAGATACGGACACTTTTTGCTGCATTGCCTGAAGCGCAGATCAGAGGATACAAGCCAGGTCGGTTTTCTTTCAACGTAAAAGGAGGTCGCTGTGAAACATGTGGTGGCGGTGGTTTAAAAGTTATTGAGATGAATTTTTTACCTGATGTTTACGTTGAATGTGAAACGTGTAACGGGAAGAGATACAATCGAGAAACGCTGGAAGTTCGATACAAGGGTAAATCTATCAGTGATGTTTTGGATATGACAATTTCTGACGCTGCTATATTTTTTGATAAAATACCTAAAATTTTTCGACCCTTGGACACGTTAGTTTCTGTAGGATTGGGATATATTAAATTGGGACAGTCTTCTACAACATTATCTGGTGGTGAGGCACAACGTATAAAGTTATCTACAGAATTAGCAAAGAGAAGTACTGGAAATACGGTATATATTATGGACGAACCTTCAACTGGACTTCATTTCGAAGATATTCGCCTACTATTAATTGTACTTCAAAGGTTGGTAGATGAAGGGAATACTGTTTTGGTAATTGAACATAATTTAGATATTGTTAAAGTCGCTGATTATATTATTGACATTGGTCCAGAAGGTGGAAAAGGTGGCGGGCAAATCTTATGCGAAGGAACGCCCGAAAGTATTGTAAAAAAATCAAAAAACGTTTCCTATACGGCCCAATATTTAGCGGTAGAAATGTTGAACAAGTAAAACCATTTATCAGTCGAACTCCAGGTTATTATATAAAATCCTTGGAAAGATCCTTGATTTTTGCTTACGTCCAGCACTACCGATCTTTTCACTACCGTTCAGTCTTCACAAATAGTATTTGTTCTTCTTCGAAAATTACATTTTCTCTTCATCAAGGAAAAGTGAGAAGATGAAAACAGAAGTATGTTTGAAGGTTATATAAGACTAGTAGATTTGAAAGTAATTTTTCTAGCTCCCCCACAACATTCGGTTTTGATACATTGATCGCTGACCCTCCAAAATCAGGTTATTTTAGAAACCAAAAAAAAGCGAACATTTCTGTTCGCTTTTTCGTGTGGTCCCACATGGACTGAATTATCGAACCTTTTGAAGGGGGATTTAATTAGAATTATTGAATGGGAATTAAATTAAGCAATCCTATATAAGAACGAGAAGCAGAAAAAGAATGAAGAAAAAAAAACGAGAATGACGCTCTCGCTCTCATTCTCATTTTGTTTTGTGGCGTCTCCAGGAATCGAACCAGGGACACATAGATTTTCAGTCTATTGCTCTACCGACTGAGCTAAGACGCCATCTTTATTTGTGGGGGCAAAGATAGAAACTTAATTTGTTTTACAATGAAATAAATGTCTTTTTTTTCAATTTTCTTATGTTATCTTTGCTACATGAATAAGAATCAGACGATTTTTGTTATTGATGCAGGAAATACTTTATTGAAAGTGGGAATTTTCCGTAATCAAGTTTTAGATGAGGTCATACGACTCAGTATTTCTGAAATAGATTCTTTATCCGCTTTAATAAATTCGGCAGAAGATAAAGCGGTAATTATCTCATCTGTGCTGTCTTATAGTTTGACAAAAACGTTGAAGGATATTTTCGTTGATTCCATACTTTTCAATGATTCTTTGCGCTTGCCAATTAATATTACATATCAATCTCCCCAAACTCTTGGCGCAGATAGAATATGTAATTCTGTTGCTTCTTATTCATTAGCGAAAGGAAAGAATGTACTTTCGATTGATATGGGTACGTGTATAAAATTCGATTTTACCGATCAAGATGGCAATTACCTCGGGGGGTCTATTTCACCAGGGATTGATTTACGCTACAAATCTATGAATGATTACACGGGAAAATTACCTTTAGTTACCGATAAATTTTCGAATGCTTTGGTGGGCGTATCTACTATCGAATCACTACGATCAGGAGTTATGAATGGAATAAAAGCAGAAATAGACCAATTTATATTTCTTTATAGTCAACAGTATCAAGACTTAACGTTTTTTGTGACCGGTGGAGACGCTGTTTATTTTGATTTTTCTTTAAAAAACAACACCTTTGTGGACGAAAACTTAACCATAAAAGGTTTATATCAAATATATTTATTCAATGCGAAATAAAATTTCATCCAATCTTCTAATCTGTTTTTCATTTGTTGCAGTGATTATTTTGCAAGGATTTTCTCACAGTCAAATTACATCCACGTCGCCTTATAGTTCATATGGACTAGGGCAACGAGATGGAATGGATCATGCGGCTTTTGCGGGATTAGGGGCAACAACAATCACCTATTTTGATTCTACTATGCTGAATTTTTTTAATCCAGCAACCTATAATACGTTAGCTAAAGGTCAACCATTATTTTCTACTGGTGTCTCTTCTCGCTTATCTTGGTATAATGATTCGGTGACAAAAAGCTTTTCGAAAGCAATTGTTTTAAACCATTTTTCAATGGGTTTCTCTTTTGCTAAACATTTTGGTTTGGCCTTTGGCTTAAAGCCTTTTTCAAGAAGAGGGTATCAATTTGCAACGAAAGACTTATTAGTAACAGACTCTATTCAACATACGTATATTGGCTCTGGCAGCACAAGTGAGGTGTTTTTAGGACTTTCTACAAACGTTTTAAAAACTAAAAATTATCAGATTTCAGTAGGAGGGAATATAGGCTATGTTTTTGGGACATTGACAAATGAACGAAGAAGCAATATTGTTGGTTCAACTGCGGGGGGAGTCGATCAAAAAACATTGAAGATAAATTCGTTGCATTATGAATTAGGCTTTTTTTTCAAACATAGAATAAATGAAAAAAATACAGTTGTTTTTTCTGGGGTAATGGAGCCAAGTCAAAAATTTTCTGCTTCGCAATCTAGTAATTTGTACTATGCCAAATTCATAGATAATTCAACAACCTATATTAAGTTGGATTCTGTTGCCACCAAAACGGGCGATCTAATAATTACACCGACGACCACTTTGGGAATGAATTACATTTTTTCTTTCAAAGATTTGACCAAGAAAAAGCAAGAACGAAATTCAGAAATTAGTATGCACGCATCATATAGTATTACTAATTGGAAAGATTCTCCAACCACTTTTTCTGGAATAGAGCTAAATCCGGGGAATATCAATACCAATAAATTAACAGTAGGATGGCAATATACACCTGAAAAAGCGTTTTTGGGTCAGTCTTCTAAATCAAATCCTTTCGAAACAATGCGATATAGATTTGGTTATTATCAATATACTTTACCGATGTTGATTAATTCAAAAACATTGATAGATAAAGGGTTAACAATCGGTTTTGGTATTCCTATTCGTATTCAGAAATCACTATCTTCAGTCAATATTGGCGCTACATACGGAAAAAGAGGAGATGGAACAAGTTCTGTTTTAAATGAAAAGTATTTAGGTGTCAACATTAGTGTGATTTTTGCTCCTGCAAGTTTTGAACGTTGGTTTGTAAAACGAAAATTGGATTGATAGAAAAAAGTATATCTAACTCGAAGGGGAAGAATGAAAAAAAGAGTAATTCATATTTCTAGTTATTTAGTTTTTTGCGCAATGCTGTTTTCATGCGTAAATGATTTAGACACCATTAAAAGAGTCACTTTTGACCCTAGTTCTCCCGATGATGTTACTGAAAACTTAGAAATTATTCAAACAGATTCAGGATATGCAAAGTTTCAACTTTTTGCAAAAATTGCCGAAACATACTCAAAGCCGGAGCCATTAACCAAATTGAAAGATGGAATTAAAGTTAATTTTTTCTCTAAAGAAGGTAAAGTGGTATCTACTTTAACTGCACTGTATGGGGAAATAAATATGGTAAAAGGAACATTTTTCGTGAGAGATTCCGTTCAACTTTTTAACCTTGAGAAAAAGGAAAGATTAGAAACAGAGGAACTTTTTTGCACAATGAAAGACAGTTCAGTGTATACAGATAAGTCCGTTATTGTCAAAAATCCGCAAGGTATTTTATTTGGAAATGGAATCAGAACAAAACTTGATTTTTCAAAATATGTGTTTTTAAAACCAACCGGAAAGATTGATTTCGATAAGAAGTGACGCAAGTGGTATAAAAATCTGGTTATAAAATAGTAGCTGAACTCAGGTTATTAGTTAATTTTACAAAAAAAAGAAAATGAATACGTATAATAAATTAATGCTCAATTTTTGGTTAGTAGTATCAATTATTCTTCCAATTGTTATTACCTATTTTGTTATTACAGAAGGATTTAATAAATGGGGAGCCTATTATATTCTGGCAGGATTTACAATTCTTATGTATTTAGTTCGCCGTTGGATGATGAAAAGAATGGCTAAGCATTTAGTTTATTTGGAAGACCAAAATAAAAAAGATGAGATTTAAGAGAAAATAGTGCATCTGCAAATTTTGTATTTGCCTTTTATCTGCAAATTAATTCATCTCTTCCTTTGTTTCTTCTTTTTAACATTTTTTCCCTTTCCAAGAAATTATAGATTAGTACATTTGCTATTTGAAAGTGATAATTTTTCCTATTGAAGAACATCACTGCACATTAAAAATAGAATATTTACGTTTAAGTTTTTTTTCTGCTAGTATATGACAAAAAGGAATTATATATTCTTTTTATTTTTTTTGCTTACTTCATCTAATTTTTTTGCTCAAAATTTATTGAGTGGAACCGTTTTAGACGAAAGAAGTATTCCTATTCCATTTTCACAGGTGTATGTGAAAAACAGTGCTGATTTAAGAACAGTGACGGATGTAAATGGCTACTATGAAATGCGTTTGTTTACAGGGGAATATTTTTTGGTCATCAGTTCTCCTGGTTATGAAGATCGCGAAACCTATATTTCTATTGGCGATAATAATTTATCAAGAAATATTCAACTTTTTCCCAGCAAAGTAAATGAATTGGAGGAATTTGAGTTTACTGCAAAAAAAAGTAATCCAGGCCGAGATATTATGCTGAAGGTTATTGAAAAAAGAGATACGATAAATTTATGGAATTATCCGCATACGTGCGAAGGATACATAAAGGCAACAGAAAAAATTGAGTATAAAGCTAAAACTCAGAAGGAAATTCAAAAGGAGCAAAAAAAAGCGGATAAAATAGCAGATAAAAAAGCGTCAAAAGACAAATCAGACACGTTAAGTATGATTGAGAAAAGTGAAGATCCATTTGCGGAAGACAGAAAAGTTCAAACTGAATTAGCAAATAATATGAACTTAATAGAAGTTCAATTTACGAGAAATTATGCCTCTCAAAATAAAGTTAAAGAGGTGAGAAATGCTTATGAAGTAAGAGGTGTCACCCAAAATTTATATTATACCACGACGGTTAAATCAAATTTCAATTTCTTTCAAAATTTATTACATTTAAATGATTTGCATCAAACTCCTGTCAGTTCGCCCATTTCAGGTCCAGGAATTTTATCTTATCGCTATAAATTGGTTGATCAGTATGAAGAGAATGGTCAAAAAATTCATAAAATAAAAATTATTCCCCGAAACAGTTCCACCTCTACGTTGGAAGGGTTTATTTGGGTAATTGATTCCCTTTGGTTGGTTCAAAAGTTAGAATTAACGATGTCAAAAGGTAATTTATTGGTCTATGATTATTTTAAAATACAGCAAGAGTATGCAAATCAAGGCGATTCATTGTGTGTATTAAACAAGCAAATTTTAACATACGGCGTAAAATACAAGGAGCAAACATCTATTTGCTCTACAGTGGCAAATTTTTCAGACTATAATTTTCAGACTAATTTCCCTGAAAAATTTTTCAATCGAGAGTTGTCGGTCACAGAAGCTGAAGCCTATGAAAAAGATACGGCTTTTTGGAATAAAACGCGAGGTGTGGCCTTAACAAAAGAGGAACAGAGATACATTATCGTCAAAGATAGTATTCGAGATTTTCAAAATAGGGCTGAATATCTTGATTCAATCGACAAGATTTTTAATAAAATAACCCCCTTTAAAATTTTATGGTTTGGTATTGATCATAGAAATCGAACAAAAAAAACACAATGGACGATAGGTTCTTTTGCATCTTTAGCGCGCCCAGTTTATATCGCGGGACCAAGAATTGCGCCCTCCTTTAATTTTTTTAAAAAATGGGATGATCAAAGGACCTTAGATAGTTATACAGAAATGTCAATTGGATTTTTAAACAAGGATATAAAAGGTCGAACGCATTGGCGCTATCTCTACGATCCTTTTCATTTCGGCTCAGTTTCTTTTAGTTTTGTTCAAGACTTTGCTGCCATTAGAAGTTACGATGCTATTTCTCAAATTTATAAAAGGAGTAATTTTTATGAATCAACTCAACTCACCATAAGTACAAATAATGAGTTGTTTAATGGTTTTTATATTAATCCTGAATTTAATTTTGCTGAAAGACGTAATATTGAAAAATATAAATTTATAACTTCTTTGGATAAGGCAATTTCAAACAATGAGCCTACAACTTTCCAAAATTATCAAGCGCTTGTGGGAAGTTTAACATTGAGTTATGTGCCGTATCAAAAGTACATGCGTGAACCCAATAGAAAAGTTTTGCTAGGTTCAAGGTGGCCTACTTTTTATGTGATGTATGAAAGAGGAATTCCTACATTATTTGGAAGCGATATTAATCATGAATATGGTTTAATTGGGATTATGCAAACCTTCAAAATAGGAACTTTAGGGACGTCTAATTACCATATCAAAACAGGACAGTTTTTAAGTTCAAAGGCATTAAAAGATGCGGATTTCAAGTACAACAGAAGAAGTGATCCCATTTGGTTTTCAAACCCTCTGTATTCGTTTCAAGGATTAAATGTTTCATTGCCATCTAAACAATTTTTTGTCGAAGGACATTTTATTCATCACGATAACGGAGCTATTATTAATAAAATTCCATTTATGAAAAAAACGGGGATCGGTTTAGTGCTTGGTTGTGGCGGACTTTATGTGAAAGAATTTAATTGGCAGCATTTCGAAATTTTTTCTGGAATTGAAAGAAATTTTAAATTTTCAAAACGAAAATTACGTGTCGGTATCTATGGTGTTCTATCTGACGGCAATAATATCAATCCAACAACTACGTGGAAAGTATCCTTTGCCGTTCTCGATATTCGAAACATGAAATGGAATTTTTAAGGAAAATCACTATTAATTGCGATTGAGAATTATCTTTGTAAAAAAAATAAGACATGTACGGAAAATTACAAGCACATCTTCAAAACGAGTTACAAGCAATTGAAGATGGAGGAATTTATAAAAGAGAAAGAATTATTACTTCACCCCAAGGAGCAAATGTAACCGTTCAATCTGGTGATAATGTGGTCATAATGTGTGCAAATAATTACCTTGGACTTTCATCTCACCCTGAGGTTATTCAAGCGGCTAAAGATACATTGGATTCGCATGGCTACGGAATGTCTTCTGTTCGATTTATTTGTGGAACGCAAGATATTCATAAAGAGTTAGAAGCTAAAATCGCTAAATTTTATGGAACTGAAGATACCATTTTATACGCAGCTGCATTTGATGCAAATGGTGGTGTTTTTGAGCCTTTGTTTGGAGAAGAGGATGCTATTATTTCTGATGAATTAAATCACGCTTCTATAATTGATGGTGTTCGACTATGTAAAGCTCAGAGATACAGATACAAGCATTCTGACATGGCAGATCTTGAAAGTCAATTGATTGATGCTCAAAAAAATCGCTTTAGAATAATTGTTACCGATGGTGTTTTTTCAATGGATGGAGACATTGCCTTGATGGATAAAATTTGTGATTTAGCAGATAAATATGATGCATTAGTTATGACTGATGAATGTCACTCAGCTGGATTCATCGGTAAAACAGGGAGAGGAGTTCCTGAATATTGCGGAGTTTTGGATCGTGTAGATATTATTACAGGTACGTTAGGAAAAGCACTTGGCGGTGCAATGGGAGGATATACAACTGGTAAAAAAGAGATTATTGACATCTTACGTCAGCGTTCTCGTCCTTATTTATTTTCCAATTCATTAGCACCTGCAATTGTTGGGGCATCGAATAAAGTGTTTGATATTTTAAGTTCAACAACTGAATTGAGGGATCGTTTGGAGGAAAATACTAGGTACTTCAAAAAAGCTATCATTGAAGCTGGTTTTGATATAAAACCGGGCAATTCGCCAATTGTTCCAATCATGTTATATGACGCAGCCTTGTCCCAAAAATTTGCTGAATTACTTTTAGTAGAGGGAGTGTATGCAGTTGGTTTCTTTTATCCAGTGGTGGCAAAAGGAGCTGCTCGTATTAGAACTCAAATTTCTGCAGCACATACAAAAGCAGATTTAGATAAAGCAATCGCTGCTTTTATTAAGGTTGGAAAAGAATTAAGCGTAATTTAATAAAAGAACATAGTGTTTTAAGTTGAATCACTTTTTGCAGTGATTAAACTTAAAACTATTTTGTTTGAACACATTGAAAAATATAAAATGAAAAAAATATTAGCCTTTGCTGGTAGTAATTCCTCTCAGTCAATTAATCAGCAATTAATTGTGTCGACGTCTAATTTAATTGATTTTGCGCATGTGGATGTGATTAATTTAAGGGATTACAGTGTACATATGTTTGGTGTAGATGTGGAAGCTGAAGAAGGTTTGCCTTCAAAAATGATCGAATTGAGGGATTTAATTAGTACCTACGATGGGTACATTATTTCAACTCCTGAACATAATAGCATGCCTCCCGCATTTTTTTTGAATATTATAGATTGGTTATCTAGAATCGATAGATCTATTTTTGGTAATAAGCCAACCTTAGTAATGAGTACTTCGCCTGGACCAAGAGCTGGAATTTCAGCATTAAAAATTTTAGAAAACACCTTGCCTAGATTTGGCGCTGATGTTGTTGGGACATACGCTTTTCCAAGTTTTAATGATAATTTAAAAGATTCAGTTATTCATAACGAGGAAGAATTAGCAAAAATAAAAACTCAACTTTCTATTTTAAAAACTCAAGTCAATTCTTAGAAATTTCTTCTTTAAAAGAATCTACTTTATTTCAACTTCGAATATTTCGGTCCAAAATCCATTGATCGTATTTCCATCACAAGCAATCATTTGAGGTACAATACTTGCTGGCGAAAATCCAGGAGTCGTGTTTACTTCAATGACATGCGGTATATTGTTGACAATCATAAAGTCAATGCGCGAAATAGATTTCAATTGTAAAAGTTGATAAATTCGCTTAGCAATTGTTTGAACTTGTACTTTTATATCATCAGAAACGCGCGCCGGAGTTATTTCTTGCGATTTCCCTAGGTATTTTGCCTCATAGTCAAAGAATTCATTTTCAGAAGCTATTTCAGTTAATGGAAGCGCATAAACCCCCGATTTTTTCCGATAAACACCACATGTAACTTCTGTCCCATCTAAAAAAGATTCAATTAAAATAGTGTTCCCTTCTTTGAAAGCAAATTCAATGGCTGGAGTCAATTCCTCTTTCGTTTTCACTTTAGAAATCCCATAACTAGAGCCAGAATCCGAAGGTTTTACAAAAAGAGGTAATCCAAGTTCATCGATGATATAATCAATAGAAAAATCTTTCTCAGAAGACAAGAAGAGTGATTTTGCAACCGGAATATTAAAACCTCTTAGAAATTGATTACAATACCATTTGTCAAACGATAATTCAGAAGCCAAAGCACCCGAATTAACGCAAGGAATACCTTTCATTTCTAGAAAAGCTTGTAGTTTACCATTTTCACCTGGATTTCCATGAACATACACAAGACCGATATCTATCGTAACTGTCTTGGTTTCCGTCTTGAAATCTAATGTATTTAAATCGATTGGATACTCGTAACCCTGATATCTTGCTTTCCAGTTGTCTTTTTCAACGATAATTAAAAATCCTTCATAGCCAGTCGGGAAATTATTTAATATGGTTGTAGCACTTTTGATAGATATTTCGAACTCTGAAGAAAATCCACCGCAAAAAATACCAATCGTTTTCATATATATTATTGTTTTTTAATTGTAATAAGCACTAGCCATGTTGAAATTCATCGTTTTATTTGACGTTTTTCGCTCATGCATAATGTTATTTGTGCTGTATTAGCAGTTGCCTTGCGAAGTTACATATCTTACCTGCTGCAATGTAGGTCAATTTTAAAAGTTTTCAGCATCTCTTCGTGAATCCGAAACGCAGCGTTTTTTTATGATTAATCGAAGTGAGGTTATTAACTCAGAATCTGAGGTTAGTGATAAAAATCACATTAATATTTTTCTGCTTGTTTTGCATAATAACCACCTGCTGTACTTATTTTTTTGAATAAGGCACTTGCTTTTTCATTTTGACCATTGGCCGCATAGCTTTTTGCGAGATACCATTCTACCTCTTCATTAAAGTTATTAAATTCCGAAGTAAAACAAATTTCTAATCTTTTGATCGCTTTATCAAATTCTCCTAAATTGAAATAACAAAGTCCGCCATAAAAGTTCGCATTAAGGTCTGTTGGATATGATTCTAAAATTATTTCAAACCTTGACAGAGCTTTCTTATTATTGCCTTTTGAAAATGAGATCATCGTTTTTTCGAGGTATTCCATGTAAGGAATTTCAACCATCTTCCAGCTTGAAACATCTTCTTCCGCAGAATTCCGCCCCTCTTGCGAAGCAGGTATTCCTTCTAGTGAGATTGTTTTCGTTTTTATTGCAGGACGCGAACGATAATTTCTGTAGTCGATTAGTTTCATGTCAACGAGATAAACTTCTTTCCCAAGAGATTGATTTCTAACTATTTCAATTTCTATGTTAGATTCTTCAATTTTTTCAATCGTTAATTTTTCAATTTGGATTTCTTTTTTGTCTTGCTTTACATCCTCCATCTCATCCTTCTGAATTTTAAAATCTTTTTGAATGGTTTTTATTTGAATTTGTTCTTTAAGAGGTAATTCGTTCATGGTTACAATTTCAGAGGGCAGAATAATATCTGTTTTCTCGTACGTAAAAATTTTATTTTTTTGTTTGGCAGCGTTCTTTGCAGTTGCAGTAGTAGTTGTTTTGTGATTGAAAATGGAAATGGCTAAAATAACAAGTAGAAGTAGAGTAAAACTCCCAATAATTTTCTTTCTAAGAGAAATAGAATTTCCTTTAAATTTTGCGTCAAGTTGCTCCATGCTGGATATTCCAGTGTTAGATGAAGTCCAACCGTCTAAAGCATCAGCGTCAAAATCCGAAGCAAGTGATTTTTTTTCAATCACCTGTTTTACTTTTTCATCGGAAGTTTCTCTATAGGTATCGATGTCCTTGCGAGAAAGAGTTCCAGTGTCAGTAAAAATTGTATCAATCTTTTTTGAATTCATCTTGTTTTTCTAATTGTAGTTTGATATTTCGTTTACCGTTTTGAATAGCACTTTTTACTTGCATCAGAGATAAATTCAATTCAGCACTAATTTGTTGGTATGATTTTTCTTCTAAATAAAATAATTTAACACATCTTTTTTGCTCTGGTTTTAAATCTTCGATTGCATTTTCTAGAAGTTCAAGAGACTTTTCCTTTGACTGAACGTCTTCAATCGTTTGTTCTACATCATAACTTTCTGAGAAATCTGTTGTATTTTGACTTTTCGATTTCCGTAAAAACATAAAACACTCATTTTTGGTGACCATGTACAACCAGGATTTGAAGTAGTTTATTTCATGTTTTAGAAGTTTTGAATGTAACTCTTCGAAAATTTGCATCGTAATGTCTTGCGATTCCACTTCATTTTTTAAATATTTCATGCAAGTACCCATTACTAAATGTCCATATCGTTCATAGATCACAGCTATACAAATCGAAGACCGCTCTAATTTATAGAGAGTTACCAATTCTTCATCAGTCTTTAGCTTATATTTTTTTTGTTTATTACCGAACATTACATTTGTTGGATGATACTAAACTACAGATTCCATAAAAATAATTCGGTTTATTATCAAAATATTTCTTTAACTTTAGTTTAAATAACAGATTCAATTAATCTAGTCGATGAATAAAATTGCTTTAATTACTTCAGGAGGAGATTCTCCAGGAATGAATGCATGTGTGAGAGCGATTGTAAAAACAGCCTTGCATCATGGTATTACACCTTTTGGTATTTACGATGGATTTCAAGGAATGATTGATAAAAGAGGCGTTTCTTTAACATATCAAGACGTAGATAATATAATTCATCGAGGAGGAACAATTATCGGAACTGCCAGATGCGAAGAGTTTAGGACGGTGGACGGCAGAAAAAAAGCAATTTCATATTTAAAAGAAGAAAATGTTGATGGACTCATTGTTATTGGAGGAGACGGTTCGTTTACGGGTGCATACTTATTAGGTCAAGAGATGAATATCCCTATCATCGGTATTCCAGGTACAATTGATAATGATATTTTCGGCACGGATCATACAATTGGTTACGACACTGCATTGAATACCGTAATTGAAGCGATTGACAAGATTCGTGACACCGCTAGCAGTCATCATAGAGTTTTTTTTATTGAAGTAATGGGCAGAGATGCAGGTTTTATCGCTTTGAATTCAGCCATTGCTTCTGGAGCAGAATCCGTTTTAATCCCAGAGGAAATAACAGATATTCCTAATTTGGTAAAAGAATTGAAAGTACAAAACAAAGGAAGAAGGAGTTCGATTGTTATTGTTGCGGAAGGTGATGATGGAGGCGGGGCAAAAGAAATTTTAGAAAAAGTGAAGCCTTTTTTACCTGAATTTGATTTAAGACATTCTGTTTTAGGACATATTCAAAGAGGAGGAAATCCATCCGCTCTAGACAGAATTATAGCTACTCGAATGGGGAACTATGCAGTTGAACTTTTAATAAAAGGAGAATCTAATATCATGATTGGAGTCTTTGGCGAAGATTTAAGTACGTGCTCCATTGAGCAAGGGATAAAAGAACATGCTACCCCGATGATGTCGAAATTGGATTTGTTAAAAACCCTTCGTACGCAGTAAAAGTCTAGTCATAAATATTCTTTTCTTCAACAACTTAATGTGCGAACATGAAAGTGATTATCACACCATATAATGTATTAACTTATTTTTAACTCATAGTTAATCTCTTTTTAATAAGGTCTTTACCGTATAAAAAAATCTTTTACACAAAGTATTCATGAAAAGGTTGTTGTTAATATAAAAAGAGTGTGTATCTTTGCCCCCCGCAATCGAGCGTATATTTAAGATTTTTGATTTAAATTGATTTTATTATAGTAATTAGCTTGTTATAATAAAAATTAGTATTAGTTTTGCACCCCCATAGCGAACGCGCTAGGGTTTTTTTTATCAGATTTTGTTTAAATAGTATTTGAATTTAATTTCTAGATAGTTCTTTGAAAGATTGAGAAAAAAAGGAAAAACAG
>CAMDAO010000040.1 GCA_945888595.1 Chryseobacterium gleum
TTTATACCATTCCGAAAAAATACCTTCCATCACAAGAGATGAAGTGTTTTTATCTGCACTCCAAAAAGGTATAGGACTTGTTGTAAAATAACTTGAATTGTACAATGAATTATAATACTTGACATATATATTCCATAGTAAAACACCCACCAAAGAGAGAAAAAATGTCACTACTATTTTCTTTTTATGAAGAAGGAACTTTTCATCTGTACGCTTGAAAATAAATAATTCAACTAAAAATAAACCAATAATAGCCAGAGGATTAATCAAATACGTGACTTTTAGTAATGAACTAAGTGTGAAAAACAAAAAACTAATCTTCAAAATGCTCAATTCTTCTTTTTCTCTATATTTAAAATAGTAATACCATCCAGAAAAAGACAGTCCCAACGCAGCAATATCCGGAAGAAAATTAAATGAATAATACACTAGTGAAACAGAAGAAAAAAGAAAAAGTGGAATCACAAAAGCATAAAAATAATCTTTAACTAGGAGAAAAATTAGATTAAAAAGGTGAAAAATCCCGATAAAAAATATGATTAAATGGACGAACTTCAGTAAAAAGTCCTTTTCTCCAAAAACACAATACAGCAATGAAACAAAATAATACACCAAGGGAAATTCGCATGCTCCCCTTCCATCCACACTCATTAAATTAAATAGAGAAGGGTGAAAAAAATCGAAGCCGTAATGATAATAATTGGATACAAAAGATAGACTATCCGTTTGTCTAATAAAATGCACACCCTGCGGGTGCAGAAAAAAGTATTCTTGAAAATTAAAAAAAAAGAAAAAACAAAGGAGCAGTAGAATAAATCCAATCTTATATGCATTCATTTTTACGAATCTCATGCGCTTGTAAACTATTTTAACAAAAAAGCTTAATCTATTCAACTGTAAAATTAAAATATTTTGAACAGTATTTGTATTTTTGCATAATTATCAGAGGACTATTTCTATAGAAGAAGTATTTCAGGAAAATAAAAACCGAATTTTATAAAAGTAGAAAAACATAGAACATGAAAAAATTTGAAATTCCTGACTTTTATCGTTCTTCTATTATCAGTAAAGTTAAAGCGCAAAGAAAATTAGAAGATCCTAGAAAAAAGGATTTCACCCCTAGTCTGCTTGACTTTGGTAAAATACGTTTTCTAATTGCGCGTCACTTTGGGTTTTGTTATGGTGTTGAAAATGCGATTGAAATTTCCTACAAGGCAATTCATGAAAATCCCACCAAACGTATCTTTTTATTAAGTCAAATGATTCATAACCCTGATGTGAATGCCGATTTATTGAGTCATGGTATTACCTTTATTCAAGACACTTCTGGTAAGCAACTCATTCCTTGGGAGGATTTAAAATCAGATGATATAGTGATAATTCCAGCATTTGGAACAACGGTCGAAATTGAAAAAAAACTGACCGATATTGGAGTAAATGTTGCGAAATACAATACAACGTGCCCCTTTGTAGAAAAAGTGTGGAATCGTTCAGAAACGTTAGGATCGAAAAATCACACCATTGTCATTCACGGAAAACATAGTCACGAGGAAACAAGAGCAACCTTTTCTCGCAGTAACCAAAATGGGCAAGCGATTGTAATTAAAGATCTTCAGGAGGCAAAATTATTAGCAAAAGTGATTTTAGGAGAAAGCTCCTCCGCTGACTTTTATTTACAATTCAAAGGAAAACATTCAGAAAATTTTAATCCAGAAACGGATTTGAAAAAAATCGGGGTCATCAATCAAACCACCATGTTAGCTTCAGAAACACAAGAGATTGCAGAATATTTAAGAACTGTAATGAGTGAAAAATATGGAGAAGAATCACTCACCGACCATATCGCAGATACACGCGATACATTATGTTACGCAACCAATGACAATCAATCTGCAACCCTTGGTTTATTAGAAGAAACGGCCGATTTAGCAATTGTAGTAGGCGGCTATAACAGTTCAAACACCACACATTTAGTTGAATTATTGGAGCAAAAATTTACTACTTTTTTCATTCAATCAGAATCGAGTATAAAAGATGAAGATACAATTTCTTCGTTTGACATTCATTCAAAAACTGTGCTAGCTTTAGATTCATTTTTACCAAAAAATGAGGGTGTGACCACAATTATAATTACTTCTGGAGCCTCTTGCCCCGATTCTATTGTGGAAGGCGTTATTCAGAAGGTTTTAAAAATTTCGGGGAATTAATAAAACAATCAGTGAAAAAATAATAATTTTTTATTTTTTACTTAACCCTTTCACCCAAATTGAATTCTTCTTATATTTGTATCGATGGAAAAGCAAATTATTCTTAATACAAGACATTTTGAGTTGACACTAAATCGACTTTGCTATGAACTCATCGAAACTCACACTGATTTTTCTAATACGGTACTTATAGGTTTGCAACCGAGAGGTATTAACGTTGTAGCCCGCTTAAAAACTCAGTTAGAAACTATATTGAAAAAGGAAATCCTCTGCGGAAATTTAGATATTACGTTTTACAGAGATGATTTCAGACGGAGAGAAAAATCAATTATCCCAAGCACGACTAATATTGATTTTGTCATTGAAAATAAAAATGTGGTTCTAGTGGATGACGTTTTATATACTGGCAGAACAATTCGCTCAGGATTAGATGCATTACTCGCGTTCGGTCGACCTAAAAAAGTTGAATTGCTTACCTTAATTGATAGAAGATTTCAAAGAGATCTCCCTATCCAAGCGGATTATATTGGGAAAGCAATCGATACTTTGCAGTCAGAGCGTGTTTCTGTGGAATGGAAAGAAATTGAAGGAGAAGATAAAATAGTTTTGTATACACCGGAAAACAATGGATAATTTAAGCGTAGAACATCTCACCGGAATAAAAGACCTCACACGTCAAGATATTGAATTAATTTTCAAAACAGCTGATAGTTTTAAAGAAGTAATCAATAGACCTATCAAAAAAGTTCCTTCCTTAAGAGATATTACGATCGCCAATCTCTTTTTTGAAAATTCGACAAGAACTAGATTATCATTTGAATTAGCCGAAAAGCGACTTTCTGCAGACGTTATAAATTTTAGCGCCTCTAGCAGTTCTGTAAAAAAAGGGGAAACATTAATTGACACCGTTAACAATATATTAGCCATGAAAGTGGACATGGTTGTAATGCGTCATCCAAACCCAGGAGCAGCCAAATTTTTATCAGAAAGAATCGGTGCAAAGGTAGTAAATGCAGGCGATGGAACACATGAACATCCTACTCAAGCTTTATTAGATGCTTTTTCAATACGCGAAAGATTAGGATCTGTAGAAGGAAAAAAAGTAGTTATTATAGGCGACATTCTTCATTCTCGCGTAGCCTTATCGAACATCTATTGCCTACAAAAATTAGGTGCTGAGGTGATGGTATGCGGTCCCACCACATTAATCCCAAAATACATTCACGAATTAGGAGTAAAAGTTGAACATAATTTGCGAGCAGCACTAGAATGGTGTGACGTTGCCAATATGCTTCGAATTCAGCTTGAAAGACAAGAAATAAAATACTTTCCATCACTGAGAGAATACTCTATGCAATTTGGATTAAACAAAGAGATTTTAGATTCACTTTCCAAAGAAATCATAGTAATGCACCCCGGACCAATCAATAGAGGAGTTGAGATTACAAGTGATGTTGCCGACTCAAAACAATCTGTCATTTTGCAACAAGTAGAAAACGGTGTTGCCATCAGAATGGCAGTAATCTATTTATTAGCATCTAAAATTGATCGTCAATAATTTTAAGTATATTTGTCATAAACACACTCCAATGAACTTTCAAACGATACAAAATAAACAAAGTGCCGTTATCAAATGTAACGTGGAAAAACTGACCGCATTAAATGCTCCTGAATTAAAAGGAGAATTGATGATTTTGAATAAAAATGGAGTGAACACGATTATTCTAGATCTTTCTTCGACAAAATATTGCGATTCTTCAGGTTTGAGTTCAATTTTAATAGGGAATCGTTTATGCAAAGACACAAATGGAAAATTTATTCTTTGTGGACTTCAGCCAAGTGTTTTAAAAGTAATTCAGATTGCTCAATTAGACAAAGTTTTACTTTTGTTAGAAAACCAAGAAGATGCAATCAAAGCAATTGAAATGTGAGTTTCCAAGTAACAATTTTGGGCTCTGGAGCCGCCTTGCCAACCTTTTCTAGAAACCCAACATCTCAATATATCGAATGCAATAACCGCCACATTTTAATTGATTGTGGAGAAGGAACACAAATGCAAATGCGAAAATTTGGTGTTAAATTTCAGCGATTAACACACATTTTAATTTCACATCTTCATGGCGATCATTTCTTTGGTTTAGTTGGATTACTGAGTACTATGCATTTATTGGGTAGAGATCAAGGTATTATTGTGTATGGACCTGTCGGACTCGAAAATATTATTCGGAGTCAGTTAGAAATTGAAGGCTCTAAATTAGGGTTTGGAATCACTTTTATAGCATTAGAAGGAAAAATACCCACACTATTATTCGAAGATAAAATCATTGAGATCCACTCTTTCCCTTTAAAACATAGAATCTTTACGAACGGATTTATTATCTGTGAAAAAAGGAAGGAATATACATTATTAGCGGAAGTATTCAAAGCAGAAGGCTTATCATTAACATGTATCCCAAAATTCAAAAAAGGACAAGATGTGACAGATGAAAATGGCATCACACATTATTTCAAAGACTATACGATACCGCCGCCGTCTCCGAAGAAATATGCTTACTGTTCAGACACAATGTATTACGAAAAAGTAATTCCATCAATAAAAGATGCCGATTTACTTTACCATGAAGCCACTTTTACAGAAGATTTAACACATAGAGCAAAGGCAACTTTTCATTCTACGGCGAAAGATGCCGCAAAAATTGCTCAACAAGGAAATGTCAAAAAACTCATCCTCGGACACTTAAGTGCTCGATATGATACTGGTAAAGAACACGAAAATGAAGCCAAAACCATTTTTGAAAATGTTGAAGTTGTGGAAGATGGAGCTATTTATGACGTCTGAATCATTATAAAAATGTTCCATCAAAAAATAAAAAAAATTACACGAATGATTAGTATGTAATCATTTTTTTGATTACTTTAATGTCGATTTAACAGTTTTAAATAAAATGAACCAATTTTTTATCCAACAATCATACGTTCAAAACTAACCTTGAGAATCCGTTAAACATGAAGGTGTAAAGGTTATATTTGTAGGCTATCGATTAAAAAAAAATAAATGTCAGAAAATCAATATACAGAAGACAATATACGATCGTTGGATTGGAAGGAGCACATTCGTCTTCGTCCAGGAATGTATATTGGTAAATTGGGCGATGGGGCTGCTGCTGATGATGGGATTTACATTCTCGTAAAGGAAGTTGTTGACAACTGTATCGACGAATTCGTCATGGGAAATGGTAAGCGAATCGATATACAAGTGAAAGATGGCGTAGTTTCGGTGAGAGATTATGGAAGAGGTATTCCTTTAGGGAAAGTTGTTGACGTAGTCTCAAAAATGAACACTGGGGGGAAGTATGACTCAAAAGCATTTAAAAAATCTGTAGGATTAAATGGTGTTGGAACAAAGGCTGTCAATGCTCTTTCCTCTAGTTTCAAGGTCTATTCCGTTCGTGAGGGAGAGAAAAAAGCAGCTTCTTTTGTGCGTGGAGAGCTCGTAGAGGATCTTTCTATAGAAAAAACAGATGAAACAAATGGCACCTACGTTGAGTTCATAGCTGATGAAAATATATTTAAAAAATATGCATTTAAGACTACCTATGTAGCGAAAATGATTTGGAATTATTGTTACCTTAATCGAGGGCTATCCATGTATTTCAATGGAGAAAAATTTCAATCGAAAGATGGTTTAAAAGATTTACTAGAAAACAATATGGATGGAGACCCTCTCTACCCTATTATCCATTTAGAAGGAGAAGATATTGAAGTAGCCTTTACACATGGCAGGACCTATGGCGAAGATTATTATTCGTTTGTAAATGGTCAACACACAACACAAGGAGGAACACATCAAAGTGCATTTCGTGAATCTATTGCCAAAGTAATTCGTGATTTTTACAACAAAAATTATGAAGCATCTGACATTCGTCAATCGATCGTTGCTGCAATCGCCGTAAAAGTAGTAGAACCAATATTTGAATCACAAACAAAAACAAAACTAGGTTCCCAAGAAATTGAGCCAGATGGAAAATCAATGAGAGCATTTATTAATGATTTCTTAAAAGAATCATTGGATAACTACCTGCATAGAAATCCTGAGGCTGCTGAAATGATTGAACGCAAAATAAAACAATCAGAAAGAGAAAGAAAAGAACTTTCTGGTATTCGTAAAATTGCGAGAGATCGAGCAAAAAAATCAAATCTGCACAATAAAAAATTACGCGATTGTCGAGTTCACTTGACAGATTTGAAAGATCCTAGGAGAGAAGAAACTACTTTATTTATTACGGAAGGGGATTCTGCTAGTGGTTCAATTACAAAATCAAGAGATGTCAATACGCAGGCTGTTTTCTCATTGCGTGGTAAGCCATTAAATTGCTACGGAATGACAAAAAAAGTAGTCTATGAAAATGAAGAATTCAATCTCGTTCAGGCTGCTTTAGACATCGAAGATGAAATGGATAATTTGCGCTACAACAATATAGTAATTGCTACAGATGCCGATGTAGATGGTATGCATATTAGAATGCTATTATTGACATTTTTTCTTCAATTTTTTCCTGATTTGATTAAGAGAAATCATGTATATGTATTACAAACACCTCTTTTTAGGGTAAGAAACAAAAAGAAAACAATCTACTGTTATTCAGAAGAAGAACGAAAAAGTGCCCTTGAAGAATTAGGTAAAAACCCAGAAATAACTCGATTTAAAGGTTTGGGTGAGATTTCACCGGACGAGTTCAAGCATTTTATAGGAGCAGATATTCGATTAGAACCCGTTATCTTGTCAAAAGATCGTTCGATTGATTCTATTCTATCCTATTTTATGGGTAAAAACACACCCGAACGACAAAATTTCATTATTGATAATTTACGTGTTGAAAAAGATTTAGCGCAAACCAATAATGAAGTTGAAGATGAAAAAAACGACATTGACAACATTGAAATAGCTTCATAAAATGGCGGACGACGAATTGGAAGAAAACACTGGAGACCAGGGAAATCCTATAAATCCATTTGAAGGAAAATCAATAGATGATAAAATAATCCCCGTCAGTGGGTTATATGAAAGCTGGTTCTTAGATTACGCTTCGTATGTAATTTTAGAAAGGGCTGTTCCTTCCTTATGGGATGGTTTAAAGCCAGTACAACGTAGAATTCTGCATTCTATGAAAGAATTAGATGATGGACGTTACAACAAAGTAGCTAACATCATTGGAAATACGATGAAGTATCATCCGCATGGCGATGCATCAATTGGAGACGCGTTAGTGCAATTGGGTCAAAAAGAAATTTTGATAGATTGTCAAGGAAACTGGGGGAATACTCTAACAGGAGATGGCGCGGCAGCAGCACGTTACATCGAAGCTAGAATTTCCAAATTTGCAGCTCATGTCGTATTTAACCCTAAAACAACCAATTGGTTAACAAGTTATGACGGTAGAAATAAAGAACCAGAGCATTTACCAATTAAATTCCCTTTACTATTAGCACAAGGAGCGGAAGGCATTGCCGTGGGAATGGCTTGTAAATTTCTTCCCCATAATTTTAATGAGTTAATTGATCAATCCATTAATCATTTACGAGGAAAAAAAGTTGAAATTTATCCCGATTTCTTGAATGGAGGAATGGGTGACTTTTCTAACTACAACGATGGATTGAGAGGTGGGAAAGTAAGAGTGAGAGCAAGGATTAAGATAGCAGATAATAAAACCTTAATCATACATGAGATCCCTTTTGGCACTACAACGGGTTCTTTGATAGAATCAATCATCAAAGCAAATGAAAAAGGAAAAATAAAAGTTAAAAAAATTGAGGACAACACATCTGCAAATGCAGAGATAATAATACATTTAACACCAGGAACTTCACCTGACAGAACATTAGATGCATTATATGCATTCACTGACTGTGAAGTTAGTATTTCTCCGAATTCATCCATTATCGATAGAGATACACCTCGATTTCTTGGTGTAAGTGAAATCCTGAAATTTAGTACCAACAATACCGTTCAGTTACTGAAAATGGAGTTGGAAATTCGCTTAGATGAGTTGGAGAGACAATGGCATTTTTCTACGTTAGAAAAAATCTTCATAAATGAAGAAATGTATATAGATTTCAAGCACTACCAAGACAAAGAAACACTATACATTTACCTTCATAAACGATTTGAGCCATTTCATAAACAATTAATTCGTGAAATAACAGACGAAGATTTGTTGAAATTGACACAAATTCAAATGATTCGTATTACCCGCTTTGATGGTAGTAAGGCAGATGATGTCTTATTGAAAATTGAAGAGGAGATGCTAGCCGTCAAAGAAAAATTAGCAAATCTTATTGAATATGTCATTGATTACTTCAAAGATTTAAAGAAAAGATTTGGAGAAGGAAGAGACCGTAAAACAGAGATCAAACAATTCGACACGATCACAGCTTCTAAAGTAATTATTGCCAATCGTAAACTCTATGTTGATTACGAAGAAGGATTTATTGGTTACGGTTTAAAGAAAACTGAATCTGTCAATGACTGCTCAGAAATAGATGATATCATTATTTTCTTTGCATCTGGAAAAATGATGATTACCAGAGTGACGGATAAGAAATTTGTTGGTAAAGGAATCGTTCATGCAGACGTTTGGAAAAAAGGGGATAAACGAACTATTTATCATCTAATATATCAAGATGGACTTGGAGGTGCTGCTATGATGAAAAGGTTTTTTGTTAATAGTATCACCAGAGACACAGAATATGATTTAACAAAAAGCACAAAAGGATCTAAAATGCTTTATTTTTCCGTTCACCCTAATGGAGAGCGAGAAGTTGTTACCATCATGTTACGTCCTAGACCGCATTTAAAACGTTTGCGTTTTGACATTGATATGGGAGATATGCTAATCAAGGCAAGAAGTTCATCTGGTAATCGTGTAACAAAAGAGATTATTCAAAAAATTACACAAAAAGAAGTTGGCGGATCTACATTATCAGCTTGTAAAATATGGTATGACCCAATTGTGAGTCGATTAAATGATGATGGCAGAGGAACTTTTCTAGGCTCCTTTAAAGGGGCAGACAAAATTTTAACCCTTTATAAAAGGGGTGAATATAGATTAACGAACTTCGACATTTCTAACCACTTTGATGAAGACATGATTCATATTGAAAAATGGCATCCAGATCGAGCAATTTCTTCAGTTTATTACGATAGCGAAAAAGAAATGCACTATGTAAAACGTTTCTTATGTGAGATCACAACCGACAAAAAAGTTTCATTTATCAGTGAAAGTGAAGGATCATTTATGCATGTTGTTTCTACAGCATTTAGACCTGTTGCAAGAATAGTCTACAATAAACTACTAAAAGAAACTAAAAATTTACCAGACAACGTTCTACAAATTGCAGATATAATTGAGACGAAAGGATTAAAGGCCCAAGGAAATCAAGTTTCAAAATTAAAAGTAAAAGAAATTATATTAGAACATCCGATTGAAGGAGGTGAACCTTGGCCAGAAGAAGCAATTGAAATAGTAGCGGATGAAGATTCTGATAACAGCGATGATGATGATGGAGACAATACGATAGAATGGGATTTAAGTAATGGAGACGGGGATGATGACCAACCCAAATTATTTTAGGTATCCAACAAAAAAAGAGCGACTATTTTATTTACATGATTTTAAAAACCAGCATCTTACTATATCCGGTTTTTACTAATTTAACAATAAATCAATATTTTGTTAAAATATAAATAAAAAACACCTAATAATTTAGATATCCATTCTAACTTGCTTATATTTGCATAATAATTGGATGATTTCTATCCTGTAAGAAGAAGGAAAGGACTTTTCGCTGTCCGTAAAAAGTGAGTCATACGTGATCTAGAATTTATGAATTTAACAATGGAAAAACTGACATCAACTGATTTAATCGAATTAGAAGATAAACACGGAGCCCACAATTACCATCCTTTGCCAGTTGTACTGGCAAGAGGGGAAGGTGTTTATGTGTGGGATGTAGAAGGAAAACAATATTTTGATTTTCTATCTGCTTATTCTGCAGTCAACCAAGGTCATTGTCACCCAAAAATTATTGGTGCAATGATTGAGCAAGCGAAAACACTCACGTTGACTTCAAGAGCTTTTTACAATGACACCTTGGGTGAATACGAAAAATACGTTACTGAATATTTTTGTTTTGACAAGGTATTACCAATGAATACAGGAGCTGAGGCAGTGGAAACGGCTATTAAACTTTGTCGTAAATGGGCATATGAGAAAAAAGGTGTGGACGAAAACCAAGCAGTTATTGTAGTTTGTGATGGCAACTTTCACGGAAGAACAACAACAATCGTTTCTTTTTCAAATGATGAAGGTGCAAGAAAAAGCTTTGGTCCTTATACACCAGGTTTTATTTCTATTCCTTACAATGATGTTGAGGCTTTGGAAAAAGTATTAGAAAATAAAAACGTAGTCGGATTCCTAGTAGAACCAATTCAAGGAGAAGCTGGCGTTTACGTTCCTGCTGATGGATATTTGAAAAAATCATATGATCTTTGTAAAAAATACAATGTACTTTTCATTGCTGACGAAGTTCAAACAGGCATAGCGAGAACAGGTAAATTATTAGCAGTTTATCATGAAAATGTTCAGCCAGATATCTTAATTTTAGGAAAAGCAATATCTGGTGGGGTTTATCCTGTTTCTGCTGTTTTGGCAAATGATGAAATCATGATGGTTATTAAACCAGGGCAACACGGTTCAACGTTTGGTGGCAACCCAATTGCAGCTAAAGTTGCAATAGCCGCTTTAGAAGTTGTAAAAGATGAAAATTTAGCTGATAATGCCCAACGATTAGGTGTTATTTTCAGAAAAGAAATGCAAAGAATCATAGACAATACAGATTTAGTAACGACAGTTAGAGGTAAAGGATTGTTAAACGCCATCATTATCAATGATACTGAGCAAAGTAAAACAGCATGGAACCTTTGTGTGCAGATGAAAGATAATGGTTTATTAGCGAAACCAACACACGGCAATATTATTCGTTTTGCTCCGCCTTTAGTAATGAATGAAGATCAACTAATGGAATGTCTTGCGATTATTGAAAAAACAATTACTGAGTTTAAAAGATAATTTTCACAGGGCGCAAAGTTGAAAACACAGTGTTCACAAAGTTCTTTTTCAGTGGATTTGGTTTACTAAAATTACAGTGAAAAAATAAAAGCAATAAAAACTCAGTGATACGATTTGATAAACTTTGCTTACTCTGTGGTAAAAAAAGTTTAATATCTTTGCTCCATAATAATAAATAAATTGACAGATAAAATTAAATTTGGAACGGACGGTTGGAGAGCAATAATAGCTGATGACTTTACAGTAGAAAATGTTGCTAGAGTTGCCCTTGCTACTAGTGTATGGGTGAAGAAAAATTTTGATAAACCAAGTATCGTAATCGGTCATGATTGTCGATTTGCTGGTGAACTTTTTGTGAATACAGCAACGAAAGTTTTTTTAAGTCAAGGAGTTCACGTAAAAATGGCTAGAGGATTCATTTCTACTCCAATGATTTCTTTGGCGTGCGTTCAGTTGAAATGTTCTGTTGGTGTTGTTTTAACAGCAAGTCATAATCCTCCAGAATATAATGGTTATAAGCTAAAATCTCATTTTGGAGGTCCCCTTTCACCTGAATTAGTTCAGGAGATAGAAGATAGTATTCCCGATACTGCGAATTTAGATTTGAATTCAATATCAATTCAAGATTCCATAGAAAATGGAATGATTGAAATAGTTGATTTAGAAACAAGATATGTTGATCATGTGAAGGCTAACTTCGATTTAGAAGCAATTCAAAATTCAGGATTACGATTTGCCTATGATGCGATGTATGGCGCAGGTCAAAATGTAATGCGAAGAATTCTTCCTGAAACACACTTTTTGCATTGCGAATACAATCCTTCTTTTTATGGACAAGCGCCTGAACCGATTGAAAAAAACTTAAAAGAATTAGAAGCTTTTATAATTAACGATGGTAAGATTGATTGCGCTTTAGCGACAGATGGAGACGCTGATAGAATTGGCTTATACAATGGGAAAGGTGTTTTCATTGACTCTCATCACATTATTTTACTGTTAATGCACTATTTGGTAAAATACAAAGGCATGAAAGGGAAAGTGGTTACAGCGTTTAGCACAACTCCACGTGTAGAGAAATTGGCGAAGCACTATAATCTAGATTCAGAGGTTGTGAAAATTGGATTCAAATATATTGCCAAGATGATGGTTGAGCAAGACGTGCTTATTGGAGGGGAAGAATCTGGTGGAATCGCTGTAAAAGGGCATATTCCAGAAAGAGATGGTATTTGGATGGGATTGATTGTGTGGGAATTTATGGCGAAATCAGGTAAGACATTGGATGATCTAATCGACGAAGTTTATTCAATAGTTGGAGGATTTAAATTCGAAAGAAGTGATTTACACATCACGGAAGAATTGAAACAAAAGATTATCGACAAATGTAAAGACAATGCATATGAATCTTTTGGAACGTATAAAGTTGAGCAAGTAAAAACAATTGATGGTTTTAAATATATTTTTGATGAAAACCGTTGGATGATGATTCGTCCATCTGGTACAGAACCTGTTTTAAGAACATATGCCGAAGCGCCAACGATGGAAGAAGTTAGGCAAATATTAAAAATGACAGAAGAAACAATTTGTAATTAAACGCATTAAAAATGACCGTATATATAATATTAAACTGACGATATACGGTCATATTTATTTAAACTTCTATTAACTTTAAGAGTGTTTTATTTATAAAGTCAACAAGACCGCACACTAAAGTATGTTCATTTAATTGGTAGGAAATATCCTGATGCGGCGTCACTACAAAATTATTTTTACATTTTAGATCATTTACACTCTCATAAAATCCTCTTGTAACCGTTGGATTATTCGTTGTTTTTAGTTCGATACACGCTATCGGAGAAATACCTCGCACCAATACTAAATCCATTTCACTCCCGTCATGTGTTCTGTAATAAAATGGTTTTATGAAATTTGGTAAATGCTGCAAAATTTGTTCTAGAGCAAATCCTTCCCAACTGTTTCCGACATTAGAATGAAAATGAATATCTTTTTCTTTTGTAATGTCTAATAAGTAATTCGCTAAACCAGAATCTCGTATGTATATTTTGGGACTTTTTATTAATCTTTTCTTAGCATTTGTAAAATAAGCAGGCAGTCTACGAACCATAAATGCACCTTCTAAAAAATCAATGTATCTATTTACCGTTGTAGGACTAATGTCTAATCCTTTGGAAATACTTTGTGAATTCAAAATTTGCCCATGATTATGCGCCAACATTCGCCAAAGTTTATACATAACAGTTGCCGAAAATGAAACACCAAAAAGAGTATTTAAATCTCGTTCAATAAATGTTCTGAAAAAATTATCCATCCATCTAAACCAATCACTGTCATTTTCGCATAGCCAAGCATCTGGAAAACCTCCTCGAAACCAAAGTTTTTCAATATCTGCTTTACTCTTATAAATTTCGGTAATGTTAAGAGGAGAGATTTCACAATACGCAATTCTACCTGCCAAACTCTCGGAAACACCCTTCACTAATTCAGGCGAGGCTGAACCAAGTAAAACATACTTACCTCTCTGTTTTTTTTCATCCACCAAAGAACGAAGAACGGAGAACAACTCTGGCATACGTTGAATCTCATCAATGACTATACATTCTGCATGCGAAGATATAGATTCAAGAAAAAATTCACTATCATAAAATCTAGAAAAGTCTTTAGGACTTTCTAAATCAAAATACAAACCTGTTTTCTTATGCTTTAATACTTCCATTTTTGTCAAGGTGGTTTTCCCGCACTGACGTGGCCCTATTATAGCAACAACAGGGAATTGCTTTAATAAAATACTAATTTCCGCTGTCTTAAATCGTTTAATCATAGACCAAATATACAAATTAATACCGTTATTCTAACATTAAAATGAGAATAAACGGTCATTTTACCATATTTTAATAAAAATAAGCGTTGATGACAATGATTAATGTATTAAATTTGTCTAGTTTGTAGTAAAAAATAATTGACAAAAAAATGGCTGGATCTTCAATCGGAATAATTTTTAAACTGACGACTTTTGGTGAATCCCATGGCGCGGCAATTGGTGGCGTATTAGACGGAGTTCCTTCCAATATCGAATTAGATTTATCTCAAATTCAACTAGAATTAGATCGAAGAAAACCTGGACAATCTGCCATTGTAACACAAAGGAAAGAGTCAGATATAGTTCAATTTCTTTCCGGAATTTTTGAAGGAAAAACAACGGGCGCTCCCATTGGCTTCCTGATTCAAAATGAAGATCAGAAATCGACCGATTATGACCATATTAAAGATGCTTTTCGTCCGTCACATGCGGATTTCACCTATGAAAAAAAATACGGCCACCGCGATTATCGAGGTGGTGGAAGATCAAGCGCACGCGAAACTGCCTCAAGAGTAGTCGCAGGAGCTGTTGCAAAGCAAATCTTAGCAAAACAAAACATTCAAATTCAAGCATATGTAGATCAAGTAGGATCCATCATTTTAACTGAAAAAGAAATCCTTGAGCTAAATTATAATTCCATCGAATCGAATCCAGTGAGATGTCCTGTGCTGGCAAAAGCAGAAGAAATGGAACAACTTATTCGAGAAATTCGCAAAGAAGGCGATACGATAGGTGGATGCGTGAGATGTGAAATAAAAGGTGTGCCAATAGGATTAGGTGAACCCGTTTTTGATCGATTAAATGCTGAACTAGCAAAAGCTATGCTGTCAATAAATGCCGCAAAAGGATTTGAGTATGGTTCTGGTTTTGCTGGAGTTGAAATGAGAGGTTCTCAACATAATGACGGATTCTTAGTCGATGGAGCGACAAAAACAAATTATAGTGGAGGAATTCAGGGAGGAATTTCAAATGGAATGCCTATTTATTTTAGAGTCGCATTTAAACCTGTGGCAACGATCATTCAACAGCAAGAGACAATTGATAAACATAACAATCCAGCTAGTATTGGTGGTAAAGGAAGGCATGATCCTTGCGTTGTGCCGAGAGCTGTTCCAATTGTTGAATCGATGGCAGCAATCGTAATTCTTGATTTGCTTTTAAGAAATAATGCACGTCTAGATCATTTATAAATAAAGTGTAATTTTCTATATTCATTGATGAACAGTATATATAATTCCATTTTCAAATATTTGAATCACAAAGTATTTTTGATTGTCATTATATTGATCTGTTTATATACACAAGGGCGACAAAGTGATAAATACTTTGGCTGGTCAAATCCTAAAAACACGACTACTGAACATCTGGCAACCATTCATTCAGACGGTTCAGGATATTATGCATATTTACCGCAATGGTTTATATATCGAGATTCTCTACATTTTAATTTTATAGAAAAAATCTCGCAAAAATATAAAAAAAATAATTTTATTTCTGGACTTTACTTTGACTACAACGCAAAAAAAGGGATTGATAAATACTGTATTGGAACCCCTATTTGCATTGCGCCATTTTTTTTGGTCAATCATTTTGTCAATAATTTGGCGTATGGAAATGGTGATGGTTATTCAAAAAGTTATCAATTCACAGTATCCTTTTCGGCGATTTTTTATTGGCTCTTGGGTATCATTGGACTAGTTAAATTATTAAGGGCATTTGAAATTTCAAATTCAATCATCGCGTTGATTATTGGAATTATTTCTTTGGGGACGGACTTGAATTTCTATTCTGTATACTTTCCCTCCTTCTCACATGTGTACTCATTTTGCGCAATCACTTGGTTTTTGTATTATGGAAAAATGTGGGGAATGACAAATCATCCAAAATTACTACTTCGCTTAGGGTTCTTATTAGGTTTAATCTTTATTATTAGGCCGACAAATAGCTTAATTGTTTTATTTATTCCTTTCTTATTTAATAGTTGGAAACATTTTACCGATGAAATTTCGACTCTTTTCAAAAACAATAAAAAAAGTATCTTTTATTCTGCCTTAGTTTTATTTTCCCTTATTTTTTTACAACTGTACTCCACTTATAATCAAATAGGTAAATGGACTTTCAATACCTATAATGATGAGCATTTTGATTTTCTTTTGAACCCTAAAATCTATGAAGTTCTCTTTGGATATAGAAAAGGATTTTTCGTATATGCTCCCATTATGTTGCTACTCATTCCTGCTATATTTTATCAATTTAAAACGAATAGATACCTCACTTTTGGCTGGCTAATCGTTTTTATTCTTTTCATCTATATTACATCTTCCTGGTGGTGTTGGTGGTATGGCGGTGGATTAGGAATGAGACCCTTTGTAGATTATATGAGTTTTTTGATTTTACCAATTGCTCTTTTATTAAAAAATATTTCATGTATTCTAAAGGTCTTAGTCTGCTCATTTTCGATAATAATGATTTATTTTTATCAAATTCTTCAGATTCAATTTAATTTAAATATCATTCATTATGACAAGATGAGCGGTGAAAATTATTGGACTATTTTTTTAAAAACCGATAAAAGATTCTCCTGGATGCTCCATTTTAAAGAGTACACTATTGAAAAAGAGTCGATCAAAAGTTCTCAAAAATTCTATTTGAATACTCATAATTTTTTATGGTCTAAAAAGATACCGACAGAGAATGAATATATCCTCAAATATGAAGATCCTGATCCTCAATACTTCTTTCATCCTGAACTTTCTGGGAATACGTCCAAAATAGGGGTTCGCCTTGCTGGAAAAATGATGCTTCACAATCCGGAAAGTAATCCATCATTTTCAATTTCACTTTATAAAAAGGGGATTCTTGTAAAAAATGAAGAAATTTACGTGGGGCATCGCATGGAAGAAATCGATGAATTTTCGACTTTTTCTGCTGATTATATTGGTGATTACAAGTATTCAATGATTGATTCGATTGGAGTAACCCTGCACAAAGGCATTCCCAATACTGAGATAAAAAACATGAGTTATACTTTTTATTTTTTAAAAAATTAATCGAAAATTAAGGAATTAAGAATTTCAATCTGCCAATATTCAATAAATTACCTTTCGGATTACAAACGAATTGCTTTTTGTATCTTTGGAATTCAAAATAAGAACTAGCAACTAATATGGATAAAAAATCAACAGCTATCGTTATTTGGTTGACAGGGCTTTCTGGTTCAGGAAAAAGCACCTTAGCAAATGCTCTTTTTGAAAAACTGACAGATAGCTCTATGCTATGTAAAGAATTAGATGGTGATTTCCTTAGAAATGGAATAAATTCTGATCTACGATTCAGCGAAGAAGATCGTTTTGAAAATATTAGGCGTGCCGCAGAAATTGCTAAGTTATTTATTGAAACAGACATGATTGCCATTTGTTCATTTATAACCCCTTCTCAAAAAATGAGAGCACTTGCCAAGAACATCATTGGACAGACCAATTTTTTACAAGTGTATGTTAACTGCAGTCTTGAAGAGTGTGAAAAACGAGATGTGAAAGGTTTATACAAAAAAGCAAGATTAGGCACGGTAGCTAATTTTACTGGTATTTCATCAAATTTTGAACCACCGATCGATTCTGATATTGAAGTAAATACTGAACTTCTTGATATAGAAACATGTACATCAATTATTTACACTAAAATTATTGAAAAGTTAGAAGGCTAATTTTAGTAAAATGCATAACTATTTTTGTCATTTGTATAAAGTAGATTTTAGCGATGCTAATTCAGAAAATAAATCATCAGTTTTTCATTAATTATACTTCATTCGACTAGACTTTCCTATCTTTGTGAAAAATTACAAATTATATGATTCAACGTATTCAAACAATTTATCTTTTGATTTCCATTGCTTGCCTTTCCATCTTAGCCTTTGGAAAAACGACCATCATTATATTTTTTGGTACTACCATGGAGAGATTTCAATTAACTGCTTATGGAATTGCAAATCAAGAGCAAACACCTTCCTCTAGTGTATTTAATTTACCCTTGTACATCTTTTTCTTCGTATTAATTACTTTGCTTGTATTTGGACTTTTTTCATTCAAAAATCTTAAAAGACAAAGCTTATTAATCAAAATTTCAATTGCTTTATACCTATTGTTAATAGCAATAGTTACGACAATTTATTTTTTCAACGATTTGAAAATTGATAACATTCAACTTAATTCACAATTTACAACTGGATTTTTTATACTTTGTATTGGACTTCCAGCACTTATTCTTGCCAATAATGGCATAAAACGCGACAAAAAATTGATCGATTCTTTGAATCGTCTCCGTTAATTAATGAATCTTCTTTCTGTTGAAAATATCACCAAAACGTTTGGTGCCCGTGCGATTTTTAATGACCTAACATTTGGGGTAGACCAAGGTCAAAAAGTAG
>CAMDAO010000041.1 GCA_945888595.1 Chryseobacterium gleum
GATATTCATCTTATTTTCAGAAAATTTTCGAGTGATTTTGCCGATAAATATAAAATGCCAGCTATCCGGCTAACTGCTGACGGGGCAGAAGTTCTAGCAAATTATTCTTGGCCTGGAAATATTCGACAGTTAAAAAACTTAGTAGAACAGCTCTCTGTGATTGAAACTGAAAGAGAAATTGATGGTATTAAATTAGCTTCCTACTTGCCAAAGGAAGAAGACCATTCACTTCCAGCAGTAGAAAATAAAGACAATGATAAATTTTCAGAAAGAGAATTGATGTATAAGTTCTTATTTGACATGAAAAAAGATTTAGGAGAACTGAAAAAATTGGTCATTGAACTCATTGGTCAAAATGGGGAAATTTCTTTAAACACCGATCAATCAGATATGGTGAATCGTTTATACCAAGAATTGAACACGCCTAATAATACGAGATTACTAACCAATTCTGAAAAGGTTCAAGAATCCACGAACGACTTTACTACAAATAACACAGAGGATGTTGAGTTGCAAGAAGAAGTTCAAGAATCACTATCGTTGGAAGACAGAGAAAAAGAATTAATTCAAAAAGCATTAGAAAAACACCGAGGAAAACGAAAATATGCATCCGAAGAATTAGGGATTTCTGAACGAACATTGTATCGAAAAATTAAAGAATATAATTTAACAGACTAATGAAATTTATCTATTTTTCGTTTTTAAGTATCCTTTTAACGTCCTGTTGGCCTAAAAGCATTTCTTTTAAAGATGGTTCAATGCCTCCTGAATGGAAAACTTTTGCTGTAAAAACGTTAGAATTATCTGCACCCACAGCGCCAATTAGTTACGCTCCAAATTTGTCAGAAAAGATTAAAGACGGTATTCAAAATAATACTAAATTAATTTTAAATCCTAAAAAAGAACAAGCTGAGATTTCAATTGAAGGAACAATTAGCAATTATGTAGTTACTCCTATTGCGATTCAACCGGGAGATAATGCCGCAAAAAATAGATTGACGATTTCCGTTAATTTTACTATTTTTATCTCCCAACCAAAAGAAGATAAAATGATATTGACAAGTACCCGTTTTTCAGATTACGACGCAAGTTCCGACCTAGCGAGTATTGAAAGTCAATTGTTGGAAGAAATTAACAAACAAATTGTGCAGGATCTCATAAATAAACTATTTTCGAACTGGTAATGATGAACTTAGAAGAAATAGCAGGACGCATAAGGAATCCGCACGTATGTGGTTCAAATGATATCAGTCATTTACATGATTTGACGATTAAATATCCGTATGCCCAAGCTTTTTCTATACTTTATCTAAAAGCATTATCTGTTAGTAATGATGTGAGATTTGACGATGCTTTGCAAGAACATGCCTATCGAATTACCGATAGAATGAGGTTATTTGAATTGATTAACGAAAAAGAAGAAGCACTTGTTGAAGTTGAAAATATTTTACCTAACATTCTTGATTTAACAATTGAAAATGAAGAAGTTAAAGAAGTAATTAGTGAGGAATTGGTGTCAGAAATTGATCCTACTACCGAAATTGAAAACGAAAACAATGAAATAGTACAAGATTCTCATCCAACAATTGAATCAGAAATAATTCTTGACCTCAGTACTCCTCAAAACGAAACAATTGAAGCAGTGGAAAATGAATCTGAAACAGAATCAGAACCGGCTTATTTTGATATTTCTTTCGAGAATATAGTAGAAACGCAGCAAGAGCAAGAAACTTCTCAAAATGTTATTGAAAAAGAAGTCCATTCTGAAACAGTACATGAAGAATCTTCTATTAGTGAAAACCCATTAGAAATGGAAGTTTTATCGCATGCCATAACGAGTAACTATGCCATCGAAGAAACAAAGGAGATTGAAAAAGGAGATGAAGGAATTCTAGAAGAAGATAATAACGAAGTTGAAGAAATTGATTTTAACACAACTGTAAGCAGCTATTCACTAGAAAATGTGACTCCCAAAAAAGCATTTTCATCTTGGTTAAAATCAAATAGTAACGATTATATAAGGGCTGAAACCGATGAGAAAATTAAAATAAATCAACTCCTTAATCAATTTTTAAAGGATGAACCATCCATTTCTAGACCCGTAAAAGAGGAAAAAGAAGTAGAAAAACCTAAAACAGAATTTTTTTCTCCCGTAAAAAAAGCAAGAAAAAGTTTAGACGAAAACAGCCTACCAGTAAGTGAAACACTAGCAAAAATATTCGCAGCGCAAGGTAATTTTCCGAAAGCAATTTACTCATATGAACAATTAATTGTGATTAATCCAGAAAAAAAGATTTTCTTTGCATATCAAATTGAAGAATTAACAAAAAAATTAAACACATAACAAATGGCAACTTTATTATCAATCGTAATTATTTTAGCAAGTATTTTCTTAATTTTTGTAGTTTTCGTGCAAAACCCAAAAGGCGGTGGATTAAGTTCTCAATTTGGTTCTAGTCAACAATTAGGAGGTGTTAAAAAAACGAATGAATTTATTGAAAAAGCAACATGGACTTTGGCAGCTGTAATCATGGTCGTAAGTATTATTTTAACTGGAATGTCTAAACCAGCGAAAATTAAAGAACTTCCAAAAGAAAAAGAAAGCAAAGAAAATCCAGCTTCACAAAAACCATAACAGAAATTAAAATATTTTAAAATGTCAGTATGTCACTATACTGACATTTTTTTGTGCCCTAAATTTTAGAAATCAGATAAAATGACGTGTTATAATGAATGGCATAAAATTGGGGTAGTTTGAACTGAAATTATTTAAAATAAATACACAAAATATGTCAATATCTTTCAAACCATTAGCAGACAGGGTTTTAGTTGAACCAGTAGCTGCAGAGCAAAAAACAGCAAGTGGTATTTTTATTCCCGACACTGCTAAAGAAAAACCATTACAAGGATCAATCGTTGCTGCAGGAGCAGGAAAAGTAGACGAACCAATGTCGGTAAAAGTTGGAGATAATGTACTCTTCGGACAATACTCAGGCACTGAAATTAAATTAGAAGGAAAAACGTATCTTATTATGCGTGAAGCAGATATCTACGGGATATTATAGTTGAGACGTTGCGATGCAACGTCTGTAAAAATTAAATAAAAATAAAAAAATGGCTAAAGAAATATATTTTGACGTTGAAGCACGTGAAAAATTAAAAAGAGGAGTAGATGCATTAGCAAATGCTGTAAAAGTAACGCTTGGACCTAAGGGACGAAATGTTGTTATTGGAAAGAAATTTGGCGCACCGCAAGTAACAAAAGATGGTGTTACAGTTGCTAAAGAAATTGAATTAAAAGATCCTGTTGAAAATATGGGAGCTCAAATGGTGAAAGAAGTAGCTTCTAAAACTGCTGATATCGCTGGAGACGGAACGACAACTGCAACCGTATTAGCGCAAGCCATTATTGGTGCAGGAATGAAAAATGTTGCTGCGGGAGCCAACCCAATGGATTTAAAAAGAGGGATTGATAAAGCGGTAATTGAAGTTGTGAAACATTTGAAAACAATTTCGAAAGAAGTAGGTTCAGATAATGACAAAATCAAACAAATCGCTACGATCTCTGCAAACAACGATGAAAAAATCGGAGCGCTTATTGCTGAAGCAATGAAAATAGTTGGAAACGATGGAGTTATCACGGTTGAAGAAGCAAAAGGAACTGAAACAGAAGTTAAGACTGTAGAGGGAATGCAATTTGATAGAGGTTATTTATCTCCTTATTTCGTAACGAATGCAGAGAAAATGATCGTTGAAATGGAAAACCCATTGATTTTGATCTACGATAAAAAGATTTCTAACATGAAAGACTTACTTCCAATTTTGGAACCAGTCGTGCAAGCAGGTAAATCTTTATTGATAATAGCGGAAGATGTTGATAATGAAGCATTAGCTACTTTAGTAATTAATCGAATTCGTGGTTCTCTAAAAGTTGCAGCTGTTAAAGCACCAGGATTTGGAGACAGAAGAAAAGCAATGTTAGAAGATATCGCTATTTTAACAGGAGCGCAAGTTGTTTCAGAAGAAAGAGGATTGACACTAGAAAATGCAACGATGGATGTGTTGGGTACAGCTGTAAAAGTTGAAATCGACAAAGACAATACAACGGTTATCAATGGAGCTGGAGCAAAAGCAGATATTGAAATTCGAATTGGGCAAATTAAAGCTCAAATAGAATCAACAACTTCTGATTATGACCGTGAAAAATTGCAAGAACGATTAGCTAAATTAGCAGGTGGAGTTGCTGTACTTTATGTAGGTGCTGCAACAGAAGTTGAAATGAAAGAGAAAAAAGACCGTGTTGATGATGCTTTGGCTGCAACGAGAGCTGCTGTTGAAGAAGGAATTGTGCCAGGTGGAGGTGTTGCATTGATTCGTTGTATTCCAACTTTAGATACTTTAAAAGGTCTAAATGAAGATGAAAATACAGGAATCGCAATTATTCGTCGTGCGGTAGAAGAACCACTTCGTCAAATCATAGCAAATGCGGGTGAAGAAGGTGCTGTAATAGTGCAAAGAGTGAGAGATGGAAAAGATGATTTTGGTTTTAATGCAAGAACTGAAGTGTTTGAAAATCTATATGCTGCAGGTGTAATTGATCCAACTAAAGTAACTCGAATTGCTATTGAGAATGCTGCTTCAATCGCTTCTATGCTATTAACCACAGAATGTGTTATTACAGATTCTCCAGAAGAAGCTGGCGCTGGTATGGCGGGAATGGGTGGAATGCCTGGAGGAATGGGTGGAATGATGTAAAATATAAGGTTGTGCTTCGGTGCAACCTTTTCTCGGTCCTTCTTCCCGATTAACTCGGATAGAAAGGAACGTTACTATATAAGGCGAGACAATTATTTAGGTAATTGTCTCGTTTTTCTTTGTAAATGTAATTACTTGATTTAAAACTCTCAATTGATATTTTTGATACTTTTATTAAAAAAAAGTCATTAAATTATTAACTTTCAAATGAATAATTGTTTATTTTTACAAAAAAAACTATGATTATGAAAAAAGTTTACTTAAGTCTCTTTAGTTTTGCTTTTGTATGTGGGGTAAATTCTCAAACAATTAGTAAAATGAACTACCCAGTTGCAGGAAAAAAATCTTCCATTTCAACTGAACAGGTTAAACCAACTGTGATGAACCAAGAAAAAGGGGCTACTTTATTCTCTTGGGATTTCTCTGATCCGACTTTATGGGCAGTGGATAACACAAGTACACCAGCAGTCGATTGGTCGATTACAACGGACGCTAACCTCGTGCCAGTTACAGCATTAAAGCCAGCAGCATTCACATCTGTTGCAAATGGATATGCATTAATAGATTCAGATAGCGAAGGTGCTGCAGGAATACAAAACTGTAATTTAACGTTAACGACACCTTTTAGTACCTTGGGTAATCCGAATGTAAGTATCGTGTTTGAAAATTCATATAGAACATATTTAGATACGCGTCTTGTAAGAGTGAGCAATGATGGAGGTACTACTTGGACAGATTTCGTAGTGACAGATGGTACAGAGATTACTGGTATTAATACTGCAAATCCTAAATCAACTTCTGTAAATATTTCTAGTGTTGCAGGTAACCAAGCATCTGTTTTAATTCAATTCAATTATCAAGCAGCTTGGGGTTGGTATTGGGCAATTGATGATGTGAAAATCACCGTAACAGACAATTATGATTTAGAAATTCAAGAAACACTGCTTGGTGTAGACGGACCATGGGGTGCTAGATTAGCATATTATCAAACACCAACAACCCAAGTACAACCAATTTTCTTTGGCGCAAAATGTCAAAACATGGGAATTTTTGATCAAACAGATGCTGTCTATACAGCAACGATTGCATCTGCTTCATTCGTTGGAACAAGTATAGATTACGCTTTAACTTCAAGTCAAATCGATACATTGTATGCAGTTGAAACATTTACTCCTGCAGCAACAGTAGCAAACTATTCTGTGGTTTCAGCAGTTAATTCTGCAACTAATTCTTCACTTGAAAACGACCTTGCTAATAATCAATTAGCTCCTATTTCAATGGATGTTACTTCTAAAATTTATGCACGTGATAAAGGGGTAATTAACAGCGGCAGTTATAATGCAGGTTTAGCATTTGAAGTAGGAAATATTTTTGATATTTTTGCTGATGAAACATTGTATTCTATTGATGTTGTGTTATCAGCTGGTGCTGCTGTAGATGCTGTTATGTATGGAACACTTTATTCAATTGATGCAACAACAGGTGACTTTATTTTTGTTGATAAAACAGATGATCATGCGATCGTTGCTGGCGAACCTGGAACAAAAGTTACTTTGTCTTTTGGTGCTCCTTCTACCCTTACTGCCGCTACTCCATACCTTATTACTGTTGGTTCAGGAGGTGGACCTGGTGATGATTTAATCGTAGGAACTTCTGGTATTTCACAAAAACAAACTTCTTTTTACATGGATGAAACAGGAACTTGGTTTTACACTACTTCAACTCCAATGGTTCGAATGAATTTCCTTAATGATTTAGGGTTAAATGAAATTGAAAATACATTTGGTTTAAGTGTGTATCCAAACCCTACAAACGGACAAGCAAATGTTTCATTTAAATTAAAGACTGAAACTCAAGTAGTAATTTCAATTACTGACCTTGCTGGTAAAGTAGCTTACACAAATAATTTAGAAACAACTGTATCTGGTGCTCACACTGTAGCAATTAACACAGATGCATTATCAAATGGTGTATACATGTTAAATGTATTAGCAAATGGAGTTGTTTCAACTCAAAAATTGATTGTTAGAAAATAATACTTTTTTCCCAATTTTAGAAAGAGGCTGTCAGATTTGATAGCCTCTTTTTTTTATGAGCAATCTTAGGAATTGAAGAATTTAAACCTGTATCCAAGTCAAAACATAAATTTTCAGCGGTTAAAAAAAAGTAATCTAAAATAAACCTTAAATTTACTTCACTCTTTCAGTAAGAAACAATGATACAATGTAATCACGAATTTCCACATGGGGTATCAATTTTTACTTAAAAATTATATATGAACATAAAATTCTTATTCTTCGGACTTCTACTATTGACGCTACCTGCCCATAGTCAGCAGACAACGGCACCTACTGAACCGGGCAAAAAAATTGAATATCCTGAATTCAAGAAAAAATTAAATGAAACAGGAAGTCATTACATAAAAGCTACTGTGGTCGCTCAAATTTGGTCACGATATACTGATGTGAATCCTGGTTCAACATTAAATGGATACAGTAATCAAAATCCTTTTGACATAGGTATTCGACGTATAAGAGCCAATTTTCTGGCTCAACCTACTGATCGTATCTTTTTATATGCGCAATTTGGGCAAAATAATTTCAATATTACTTCAAAATTAAACACAGGTGCTTTTCTTCATGATTTAGTGGGGGAATATAGAATTCATCCTAAAATGTTTACGATTGGAACAGGTTTAAGTGGTTGGAGCGGAATGACTCGTTTTTCAGCACCAGGAGTTGGATCAATTCTAGGAAGTGATGCTCCACTCTACCAGCAAGTAACCAATGGAATTACAGATCAATTTCTTCGTAAATTATCTATTTATGCAAAAGGTAAAATTGGTAAATTAGACTATCGACTTGCTCTTTCTGACCCAATGACTGCACAAAGTAATACTTCTTTTGTGTCAAAAATAAGTACTACGCAGGCGATGATTTCTCCAAGACCACCGCAACTGCAAACGCAAGGTTACTTGAGCTACGAATTCTTTGATCAAGAAGATAATACATTGGCATATACCACAGGAACTTATCACGGAAAAAAGAAAATTTTTACTATTGGCGCAGGTTGGATTCAACAGCAAAATGCGTTGTGGATTCTTAAAAGTCCAGGAGATACTGCAAATGTAAATATGACCCTACTTGGAGCGGATATTTTTGCAGAAATACCGTTAAGTTCAAAACGCAATTGCATCTCACTCTATTCAGCTTTCACAGATTTCCAAATGGGTAAAAATTACTTACGATATACGGGCGCTATGAATCCATCAACGGGCATTAATAGCAGCAACGCTGTATCGTCAGGAGCAGGAGGAAATGCGGCTCCAATTATCGGAACCGGGCGGACTTTATTTACTCAAATTGGCTATAAATTCAAAGACGATTTATTACCTGGACAAGGAAGTATCCAGATTTATGGAAGCGCTCAAATTTCAAAGTACGAGGCCTTAAAAAATAATATGATGTTATATGAAGGAGGCATAAATTGTTTAATTAACGGAGATCATCATAGTAAATTAACCTTGTCTTACCAGTCCAGACCAGTTTATTCCAAAGATTCAAAGGGAGACAACGTTACGAATTCAAGAAGAGGAATGGCCGTTTTACAATATCAGATAAATTTATAAGATTGGATATATAACCACAGAATCTAATTTCATTTTTACACGTTCTAAATAATCATAAATTATATATTTTTACTTTTGCGGAGATTAAAACGATTATTCTCCGCAAAAAATAAGGCGAATAATTGATAAATACAGAAAATAATTTATGCATTTACCGTAAATAATGCGGTGAATAAACTAATTAATCACCGCACAACACTTGAAATATGAGTTATTACATATATAAAAAGGAAAAATGGCCCCATTTTAATTGGGATAATGACACTTTGGTAGTACCTCTCAGTAAAGTTAGAAACCTTCAAGGTAAATTAGTGGGTAAAATGGAATCATTAGGATTTGAATTACAAAGGCAAGCTTTTTTGCAAACATTAACACTCGACGTACTAAAATCAAGTGAAATAGAAGGTGAAATATTAGAACCTGATCAAGTTCGATCTTCTATAGCGAGGCATTTAGGCATGGACATAGATGGTTTAGTAAACTCTGACAGAAATATTGACGGTGTCGTTGAAATGTTACTGGATGCAACTCTAAATTATGAAGAACCTTTAACAAAAGAAAGATTATTTAATTGGCATTGTTCGTTATTTGCAACAGGAAGAAACGGAATGCATAAATTAATAGTTGGAAATTGGAGGGATGATTATCATGGTGCGATGCAAGTTGTATCTGGAGCTCTGGGTAAAGAAAGTGTACATTTTCAAGCTCCTGATGCTGATATAATTGACTCCGAAATGGCTATTTTTTTTCAATGGTTTAATAATGAACACAAACTAGAACCAGTATTAAAGGCTGCTGTAGCGCATTTTTGGTTTGTAACGATTCATCCATTTGATGATGGAAACGGAAGAATTGCAAGAGCTATAACGGATATGCTTTTAGCAAGAACTGATGGAAGTTCTCAGCGATTCTACAGTATGTCGGCTCAAATAAAAACAGAACGAAAAGAGTATTACACTATATTAGAAAAATCTCAAAAAAGCAATCTGGATATTACATCTTGGATAGATTGGTTCTTAAATTGCTTAACAAATTCATTGAATGAAACAAATTTCATATTAGCAAAAATATTACACAAACATTTCTTTTGGATGGAGAATTCAACACTTTCATTAAATGATCGCCAAAAAAGTATGATTAATAAACTACTTGATGGCTTTGATGGAAAGTTAACATCTTCCAAATGGGCAAAAATAAACAAATGTTCAGCAGATACTGCATTAAGAGATATTCAGGATTTAATAAATAAAGAAATACTTCGGAAAGAATTAGCAGGAGGAAGAAGTACAAATTATGAATTAATTTAAATTAAAAACATGATTCAATCAAAGTTGCACAGAGAAACGAAATGGAAATAATTAATGAGCTAAATTACTTGGGTATGGACGTTTTTGTATTTGGTAATAAAAAATAAAGATCTATTTTTTGGTGCATTTTTTGTAAATTCAAGAATCTTATCAATTATTAATTGATAAAGCATAAAATTCATTAATTTCATACAATGATAAAAAGCACTCTACTCTTTTTCTGTTTACTTGGTGTAAATAGCATGTTTCCGCAATCAAATTCACGTGCCATTTGTCCCGTTATTCCAACGCCAGTTGTCTACCAAAAAACGTCGGGTTCTTTTGAAATAATAGATAAGCATATTTTCATCAACTCAACAAATCTTCCTCTTGAAATAGGTAATTATTTAAAAGATCAACTTCAAAAAGCCTATTCAATCAATACAAGTCTTCAGGAAAATCAGGGTGTCCTTATTTTTAAAAAAATTAAAAATGTTCCTCAACATTCGTATTCCATTGATATTGATCAAAATATTACGATTACCTATAGTTCTGATGAAAGTTGTTTTTATGCGGTGAATACATTTTTACAACTAATTGAAGAAAATGAGGTCGGAACTACCATCCAAAAATGCTTTATCAATGATTCTCCTAAATTCAATTGGAGAGGTTTGCATTTAGATGTTAGCCGTCATTTTTTTACTGTTGAAGAGGTAAAATATTTTATAGATCTGATGGCATTGTACAAATTCAACACTTTTCATTGGCATCTCACAGACGATCAAGGTTGGAGAATTGAAATAAAGCAATTTCCTAAACTAACTGAAATCGGTGCATGGAGAGACAGTACTATTATCGGACATTACAATGATATTCCTCTATCATATGAAAGAAAACGCGAAGGTGGCTTTTACACACAAGATCAAATAAAAGACGTCGTTGAGTATGCCTCCAAAAGATTTATTTCTGTCGTACCTGAGATAGAAATGCCGGGGCATAGCAGAGCTGCACTGGCCGCTTATCCAGAATATTCATGCACAGGAAAGCAACAACCCGTTCCAGGATTATGGGGGGTCTTTGAGGATATCTATTGTTCAAAACCTGAAACAATAGAATTCATAAAAGAAATTTTAGATGACGTGATTCCTCTTTTTCCTTTTGAATATGTTCATATCGGCGGTGATGAAGCACCTAAAACGCGCTGGCATGAATGTACACGTTGTCAAAAAACAATGAAAGATAATAATCTAAAAGATGAGCATGCACTTCAATCCTATTTTATCCGTCAAATCGATTCCTATTTGACTTCAAAAGGAAAAAAACTAATTGGTTGGGATGAAATCCTAGAAGGAGGCCTTTCTCCAAATGCGGCGGTTATGTCATGGCGCGGAGAAGAAGGAGGAATTGAAGCGGCAAAACAAAAGCATTTTGTGGTGATGTCTCCGTCTGGATATTGCTATTTTGATCATTATCAAAGTGGTAGAGCAGATGAACCGCTTGCAATAGGAGGATTTCTACCACTTGAAAAAGTATATCAATTTAACCCAATTCCGAAAGGCCTCACGTTTGAAGAAGGGAACTATATTTTAGGTGGCCAAGGGAATATCTGGACAGAATATATTGGAACGATGGATAAGTTAGAATATATGACTTTTCCTCGCGCATTAGCTATGTCAGAAGCTTTATGGTGCAGAGAACAAAAACCTTCCTTTACTAATTTTCAAACGATCTTACTGAAATATCAATTCCCCTTTTTGGACAGATATAAAGTTCACTATTCAAAAGCAATCGTATATCCTAAAATTGGTATTGTGAGAACAAAAAAAGGAGTTGGTCTGATTGTTTCCTCTACCAATACAGACGAAGAATTTAACGTCCATATTGATTACGATGGCAGTCCTTATGGTTGGGGAGGTGGGAATGTGAGAGCTAAAGACACCACTTTTTTAGATAGGTCCATCTTCTCATCTACTAGCAGTATTACAATTACATCCGAGGATTCAACAAAAACAGTATTTGATTTTCACATGAGTCCAGTAATTGGTTTGCCTGTTGAGTTAATAACAAAGCCGAATAGTAAATATAATGTTAGGGGAGAATTAGCATTAGTTGATGGGATAAAGGGAGCTCGTCCATGGAAAGGAGATCAATGGTTGGGTTTCTCAGAAGATACAATTGAATTTATACTTGATTTAACCACCATAAAAAAGATAAATAATTTTAAACTTGGCTTTTTAGACGCGAATGGTTCCTGGATTTATCTTCCTGAAACGGTACAGCTTTCCATTTCTAAGAATAAAAGGAAATGGTTAGTGTTAAAGAAAGAGAAAGTGACTGAAAATTTCATGCAAAAAGTAAACAAAAAAGGGAAATATATTCGCGTTCAAGTGATTGCTAAAACCAAAATTCCAACTGGATTAGATGGTGAAGGCACCACGCCTTGGACATTTATAGACGAGTTAGACATTGATTTCAAGTAACACTATGAAAAAAGAACTCTGTGCAGCCTCAGTCAAAGCGATTCAATTAGCGAAAAAATACAATTTCGATCGAATTGAACTTTGTCAAAATCTAGAACAAGGTGGCACTACTCCATCCATTGGAATGATTCAGTTCGCTGTTAGTTCTGGTGTTAAAACACACGTACTTATTCGTCAAAGAAGTGGTGATTTTATTTATTCCCAAGATGAAATTCAGGTGATGATTACAGATGTTAAACGCTGCAATTTACTGGGAGTGAAAGGAGTTGTCGTGGGTTCTTTAACGGAAAAAAAAGAAATAGACGTTGTGACAATTGTCAAGATGCTTGAATCAGTAGAAGGTTTAGAATTCACTTTTCACAGAGCTTTTGATGATATTGCAGATTGGAAAAAAGCAATGGATCTATTAATACAGTTGAAATTCAAAAGGATTTTAACTTCAGGTGGTGATTCCAATGTTGATGAAGGATTTCAAAAATTAAAAGAAATTGTTCAATATGCCAATGGTCGAATTGAAATCATGGCTGGAGGAGGCATAAATTCGCAAAATATCAAAAAAATAATCTCTGAAATTAAACCAAATGCCATTCACTTTTCTGGGACAATAGTATCAAAGCAAACGACCTCTTCCCTATTTTCAACTGACTATTTAGAAGTCAACGAAGAGATTGTAAAAGGAATACTAGAACAAATGTAACAATTAAAATTACTCCCCGTTATTCAATATAACTCTAAAATACACGTTATGAAATCAATGAAATTTTTTCTTTTATTATTTTTAACACCTATCTTACTCTCAATAAATTCGGACTGCAAAGATGATTTACCTTTAAATAAAGGTATCATCACCTTTGTTAATTCCAAGATGAATAAAAAAGTAGGAAAAGGCGAATGTTGGGATGTTGCCAACGAAGCCTTAACATTAGTAAATGCCAAATGGGATGGAGGGTACAAATTTGGTCAAGAAGTTAATTGTAAAAAAGAGTGCATTTACCCCGGGGACATCATACAGTTTGAAAAAGTAAAAATAAAATACGTGGAAAATAAAATGACATACGAAGAAGCGATGGCACACCACACGTCCATCATTTATAGTGTTAACGGAATTGGCGACTATGTTTTAGCACATCAAAATACTGCTTTCACTGGCAGAAAAGTAGGGAAAAGTAATTTAAAAATTGAAAATATCACGACAGGTACTTTTACGATTTATAGGCCCGTGGCGAAATAAGTGCTGTAAGAGAAATCTACAAAGAATCAAAAAAATGTTGAAAATTATCCCATTATTCTGTTTTACTGTCGTTAGTGTAACTTTCTCTTTTAGTCAAAAATCATTAAAAGAGATATCAACGTTTGGAACAAATCCTGGTAATTTAAAAATGTTTATTCATGCAGACACACTGCAAACGATAAAAAACAAACCACTCGTTCTTGTTCTCCATGGATGTACTCAAAATGCCAATGACATTGCCGAATTAACCGGTTGGAATAAATTAGCTGATAGAAACAATTTTATCGTAGTTTATCCGCAGCAAAAATTCTTAAATAATGCTCAGTTATGTTTCAATTGGTTTACTACAGTTGACCAGCAAAAAAACCAAGGAGAAAATCAGTCCATCTTTGAAATGATTGCATATATGCAAGAGCATTATTTCATTGACACCAATAAAATTTTCATAACAGGACTTTCTGCAGGAGCTGCGATGAGTGTTATTGTAAGTGCAGTTTATCCTAGTAAAATTAAGGCTGCGGCTATTTTTGCAGGGGGAGCGTATCAAATAGCTACTAATCCAGCTGAAGCTATGAAAGCAATGCTCGGAAAAACACAGCTTCCTCGAGAAAAATTAATTAGCTCAATAAAAGACCAAAATCCGAACTATAATGGACAGTATCCTAAAATAATAATTTATCAAGGAAAAAATGATCCAATCATTGCACCTGAAAATGCTTCCCTATTGGTTGATCAATGGACAGGCGTGCACAATTCAGATACTATTCCAGATAAAATTGATTCGACTTTTTTGGGTATAAAAGATATGACAAGAAAAGAATACACAGATGAATTTGACAAAATAGTCGTAACCCTTTACGAGGTAGATAATTTAGGTCATCGATTACTCATAAAACCTGGAAACCAAATAAATGAAGGAGGAGAAACAGGAGTTTTTGGAATAGATAAAGGATATCATTCTACCTATCAAACGGCAAAGGAATTTGGAATTCTAAAACAGGAATAGCGATTAATTATTGGGGTTAAAGTCAAACTATTTTTTGACGTATTGAGTTAAAATCACAATTGTTTGTCCTTCCACTTTCCCTTCAATATGATCAGTGTTATCGTGCACCAATTTAATATTTCGAACTGCAGTTCCTCTTTTGGCAGTTAAAGATCCACCGCCACCCACTTTCAAATCTTTTATTAACACAACAGAATCACCATGTTCGAGTCTAATTCCATTACAATCTTTATGAAAATCTTCCGCTTCTTTATCTTCTCCTTCGCCGGTAGCTTTAGCCCAAGCCAAAGATTCTTCATCCAAATAAAGCATATCTAATAGATCCTGCGGCCAACCATGTGATTTCAAACGTTGCAACATTCTCCAAGCGATTACCTGAACCGCGGGGATTTCACTCCACATACTATCATTTAAACAACGCCAATGATTTGCATTACTAGTATCCGGATTCTCGATTTGCCCTTTGCAAGTAGAACAAGCTAAAATATAATCATCCACACGACCATTATTTTGTAATGGTGCAACCTCATAACTTGTTAATTCATTTTCTGAACCACAAAGTTCACATTTTGAACCACTTCTTGAAAGCAAATCCTTTTCGATATTCATCTTCTTATTTTTTGATTAAAATAAAATAGTAAGAATCCTTTTATTTATTGAACAAAGTTAGAAAAATAAGTCTATTTCGTTACAAAAATAAATTCCTAACGGCATATAAAGGATAGATTTTCACTTTCTCTATTTCTGAAAAATTTTCCATTGATAAACGAATGCCAAAATCCTTTTTTTTCTCTTGTAAAAACAAATACATGTTAAATGATAAAAATCCAGACCAATAGGGAGAATATATAATAAAAAACTCGCTCCAAAAAGAAGCGAGCTATACTATTAGTGAAATCTAAATCTTAATTTGTATCTATCTCTTAGCGTTAATATCGAGCCAATTCAACCAAAGCAGTTTCAAACCTCCCTTTCGGTAAAAACTGAATTTCTAAATCTGCATCAAATGGAACTGGCGTATCAATTGAAGCGATACGTTTTACTGGAGCGTCCAAATCATTGAAACAATTTTCATTAATTAATGCTACTAACTCGCCTCCAATTCCACCCGTCATACAATCTTCGTGCAGAACAATTACCTTACCGGTTTTTCTAACTGCTTTATAAATTGCTTCTGTATCTAAAGGTAAAAGAGTACGTAAATCGATAAGTTCTGCATTAATTTCCGGATGTTCATCTAAGATCTCTTTTGCCCAGTGAACGCCCATTCCATAGGTGATAATTGTCATATCATCTCCTTCTCTTACGGTTCTGGCTTTTCCTATTTCGACCGTGAAATAATCATCCGACAGATCTTCTTTTAAACTTCTGTATAGATTTTTGTGTTCAAAAAACAAGACAGGATTCGGGTCTTCAATTGCTGCATTTAATAATCCTTTGGCATCTTCAACAGAAGAAGGATAAACAATTTTCAATCCTGGAGTATGGAAAAACCACGCTTCATTGCTTTGAGAATGGAAAGGACCAGCAGCTGAACCAGCTCCAGTAGGCATTCGAACAACAACGTCCGCTTTTTCACCCCATCTCCAATGTAATTTAGCCAAATTATTAACGATTTGATTAAATCCACAGGTAACGAAATCCGCAAATTGCATCTCCACAATTGCTTTCATTCCCGCTATTGATAAACCTAAACCAGCACCCACAATTGCTGATTCACAAATTGGTGTATTTCTCACCCTACCTTTTCCAAAAAGATCTACAAAACCTTCCGTAACTTTAAAAGCACCTCCATATTCAGCAATATCTTGTCCCATGATGACTAATTCTGGATATTTCTCCATCGACTGACGAAGTCCATCTTGTATCCCATCAATAAATCTTTTTTCTGTTTTATTTGAAGTTTCCGGAGATATTACTACCTGATTAAAAGGAGCATATACATCATTCAGCTCATTTTCCATATTTATTGGAACAGCATCTTCCTTAAAAGCAATTTCAAATTCATCTACAATTTCAGCCTTTATGGAATCGCTAATTGTCGTAATTAATGCATCAGTTAATAACCCTTGCTCTTTTAAGAATAATTCATAATTAGCAATTGGATCTTGTTTCATCCATTCATCTTGTAAACCTTCTGGATAATATTTTGTACCTGAAGCCTCTTCATGACCTCTCATTCTGAACGTCATTAGCTCAAGTAAAACCGGTCTTGGATTTTCTCTAATTTCAGCAGTAATTTTACGAACCGTATTGATAACCGCTAAAATATTATTTCCATTTACTTGAACCGCCTCAACGCCATATCCAATTCCTTTATCGATAAATTGCTTACATCTAAATTGCTCAACACTCGGAGTAGAGAGGCCCCAGCAATTATTTTCCACTGCAAAAATAACTGGTAAATCCCATACAGAAGCAACATTTATAGATTCATGAAAATCTCCTTCACTCGCTCCACCGTCACCCGTAAAAACCAATGTTGCTTTTTTTTCATTCTTCAAAACAGAAGCCAAAGCAATACCATCAGCAATACCTAATTGCGGTCCTAAGTGAGAAATCATTCCCACTAAATTATACTCTTGCGTTCCAAAATGAAAAGAACGATCTCTACCTTTTGTAAAACCAGATAGTTTCCCTTGAAATTGGGCAAATAATTTTCGTAAAGGAATATCTCTTGCTGTAAAAACACCTAAATTTCTGTGCATTGGCAGTATATATTCATCACGATGCATCGCATAGGCAGAACCCACGGAAACTCCTTCTTGCCCCCAACCCGAAAACCATTTGGTAATTTTCCCTTGACGCAACAAAATCAGCATTCTTTCTTCAATTAAACGAGGGCGAACTAATTTTGTGTAAATATTCAATAATTCTTCATCACCAAAACCTGTTCGGTCATAATCTATATGTCTTTTTTCTAAAACTTCCATAACTATTGAGCTGTATTAATAAAAGCAAATTCTAAAAAGTCTAATGTCTCAAAATCTAATGTTTCAAAATAAAAAACGAACTCTTCTTAACACAAAAAGGTCGGTTCCCGAAGAAACCGACCTACCTGTATAAAGTATATAGATTAAACTAAACCTTGATCGATCATTGCATCCGCAACTTTCACAAATCCAGCAATGTTTGCACCTTTAACATAATCAACATATCCATTAGCATCAGTTCCGTATTTCACACAAGCAGTATGAATAGAAACCATAATAGCATGTAATTTAGAATCAACCTCTTCTGCCGTCCAATTGAAACGTAGAGAATTTTGAGACATTTCTAAACCTGAAGTTGCAACCCCACCAGCATTAGATGCTTTTCCTGGAGAGAACAATATTTTAGCATTTTGAAAAACTGTAATAGCTTCTGGAGTTGTAGGCATATTCGCACCTTCTGCAACACACATAACTCCATTTGCAACTAAATCTTTTGCTTCGTCTTCGTTCAATTCGTTTTGAGTAGCACAAGGTAAAGCAACATCACATTTAACTTCCCATGGACGTTTTCCTGCAACAAATTTAGCTGATGGATATTTTGCAGCATATTCAGAAATACGACCACGTTTTACATTTTTCAACTCCATAACGAAAGCTAATTTCTCAGCTGTAATTCCGTCCGCATCGTAGATATACCCTTCAGAATCTGAAAAAGTTACCACTTTACCA
>CAMDAO010000042.1 GCA_945888595.1 Chryseobacterium gleum
CACTTTCTCACTATTCCCTACTTCTTCGGGAGTCTCATTTAAATCGCTCTCTTTGTTCATGGCTTTTTATTTTGGTATGGACACGTCAATTTTATCAAAAACATATAAAAATTGAATAATTGGCAGATAAATAAACGAAGCAAACATCAGTTTACGAGCATCTTTATCCTCGCAACTCAATAATAACTTGTACGATTGAATAAAAAATAGAGCTCCGAATAGGGTGGCGATAATTAAGGATGTTATTCCTGTCCAACCTAATACCCAAGGCAGTAAACTAAAAGGAATTAAGATGAAGGAATATAAAGCAATTAAGTAGGCAGAATTTTTCGATTTCCCCAATTTAGAAGGAAGTAAAGCAAAACCTCCTGCTTTGTAGTCATCGTAAACTACCCAAGCGATGGCCCAGAAATGAGGAAACTGCCAAATAAATTGCACGAAAAATAAAACACCCGCAACTAAGTCAAATTGCCCAGTGGCGGCAACAGCTCCTAGCATGGGAGGAATAGCTCCAGGGAATGCACCCACAAAAACAGCCCAAGGACTGATTCGCTTTAGGGGTGTGTAAAGAAATACATAAAATAAAAAAGCCAATAAACCTAAAAGCGCTGAGTACAAATTAATTAGATACAACATATATGTACCAACTACTAAACAAACGATTACGGCAATGTAGGCTTCTTTTAGCGACATTTCATTTTGAGGAAGCGGTCTTTTTTCTGTTCGCTTCATTAAGATATCAAGATCTTTTTCCCAAATTTGATTCGACCCATTTGAAGCAGCCGTCACTAATAATCCACCTACAACCAGCAGAAAAATAGTATAACCATCGTTTGCATCCGATACATTATCTGCGAAAAGATAACCGGATAATGCTGATATTACCACCAGTGCTGATAAACGAAATTTCGTAAAAGTAATGTATGACTTTATTTTCGCTTTTATTGACATATTAATTGTGCTGTCCTTTTGTAAATTGCCTTGCAAATGTAATCAATTAATTATTGATGAATGTGCTAAGTGATGTTGAATTTTTAATGATTATTGTTTGATTATGACTATTGATCTTGAATTATAGTTAATATTTTTAGTGAAAATTGCATAAAAAAAGAGGTGCCATATCTGACAACCTCTATTTTAATATATTAAATTTCAATCTCAGTATTCGTTTTGATTCTCATCTCAACCCTTTACCTCAGTCTCAATCTTAACCTTATAAAATCAACATTGCGTCTCCATAGGAATAAAATCTATATTTTTCTGTAACGGCTTGTCTGTATGCTTCGACCATTAAATCGTGACCACAGAATGCAGAGATCATCATTAATAACGTCGATAATGGTGTATGAAAATTAGTAATCATGCAATCTGCAATACTAAAATCATACGGAGGGAAAATAAATTTATTTGTCCAACCATCATAAGGGTTCAACAAACCTTCTGTAGAAACAGACGTTTCAATTGCTCTCATACACGTAGTCCCAACAGCACAGACTCTCTTTTTCGCACGCTTTGCTGTATTAACGATATCGGCACATTCGCGAGAGACTATCATTTGCTCTGAGTCCATTTTGTGTTTCGTTAAGTCTTCTACTTCAACAGGACGAAAAGTTCCAAGACCAATGTGCAACGTTACTTCAGCAAAATTTACCCCTTTTAATTCTAAACGTTTCATCAATTGTCGAGAAAAGTGCAATCCTGCTGTTGGCGCAGCAACTGCGCCCTCTTCTTTAGCAAAAATCGTTTGATATCTTTCTTCGTCAGATGGCTCAACCTCTCGTTTGATATATTTTGGAATAGGAGTTTCTCCTAACTCAGTAATTTTTGCTTTAAATTCTTCGTAGGTTCCATCAAAAAGAAAACGTAGAGTTCTGCCGCGTGAAGTTGTATTATCAATCACTTCAGCAACTAATGAATCATCTTCGCCAAAATATAATTTATTTCCGATACGAATTTTCCTCGCGGGATCGACTAATACATCCCACAACAAACTTTCTCTATTCAATTCACGAAGTAAAAACACCTCAATTTTAGCACCCGTTTTTTCTTTATTTCCATACATACGCGCAGGAAATACTTTTGTGTTATTCATTATTAACGTATCACCTTCCGCGAAGTAATTGATAACGTCTTTAAATAATTTATGTTCGATTTTTCCGGTATCTCGGTGAATGACCATTAATCGCGACTCATCACGATTTTCTGTAGGATATTCTGCAATAAGCTCCTCTGGTAAGTCAAAACTAAACTCCGAAAGTTTCATTTTTGTCATAAAACTGATCTATTATTGAGTAAAAAAAATATTCAAAAAGAGGACAAAGTTATAAAATATTATTGGATAAATAGTGGGACTAATTAACATCTTTTCATCTTTGACCAATATATCCAGGTTTTCCTTTTTCAATATCCAAAAGCCATGTATAAAATCCAATAAAATGCGAATTAAAATAACCTTTATACCCGTATAGTTTTTTTGGAATAAATACTTGATTTTCATCTGATAATCCTGAAACTTTATACTGAGGGGCAATCCCATCTTGTAAACAAGGAGCGTCCGGGAATTTCGAGTTAAAATTACTTCCGTATTGCCATACTTCTTGCCATTCTTGCTTATTTATTATTCCGCTTTGCCCATTTTCAGCTGCAATAATGTAATAACCTCCAAAGTTGATTTTATCTCTTAATACTTCAATCATTCCTTGAGAATAGGCGAATCCCATGCTGTGGGCAACAATAAATAATGTGTCATTTTTTGAAAATTCTGGATTTTCATTGATGACTTGTAATAAGTTTTTTCCTGCAATTCTTCCTTTAGATTTCCTTAGATTAAATCCATTCACATTTGGTTGCATTTTCAATTGATTAATCGTTTTTGAATGGCTAAAAAGGAATTGACGAATGGTTGGGTTATGAATAGTGTAACAGGTATGCCTCAATCGATTATTACATTTTTTGGGATACATGGATAATGTGTTAGTGAAATTAATTAATGTTCTATAATTGGAAGTCGAAACCGAAAAATGGCCATCAGCATAGTACGTATCATTTGGATTTATTCGTTTTTGAAAAAGAAGATTTATTTCATTCCAAGGTTGCCAATAGTCATAACGATCAAAATTGTAAATGAAATTTTTTGAATTTGGGTATTCTAAGCCATTGTTCTGAATATCACTGAAATTTTCTTCAAAACTTTTACCTAATGAAGTTGGACGATACCCGTTTACTAGCAAAAGAATTCTTTTTGCTGGATTTTCATTTTGAAGCTTTGAACTTATTTCGTCGCCAAAATAGTCATACACCTTTTGGTTTTCAAGAATACCGTTTTTATTTTTAAAATTGAGCACGATGTAGTGCCCATGGGCTATCTTGTGATAATTTATAGTTCTAAGATTTAAACTATCGCTATTCCCTATAAATCGAGCATGAACGGTCACTCCTTCCCCTCGCTTTCTTACATCAAAATATAAAACTTTTGCTCTCTTTTTTATAAACCAACTTTTCTTTTTTCGAATTAATATTTCCGAACAAACATTTGAAACTTCTTCATGTAGCAGCTGATCATTATTCAAAAGTTCTTTCTTTGCTTTGTCATATTTTAAAGTTCCTAGTTCTGCTAATGGTCCTGAAACTTGCTTAAAATAATTAAGAATCTTATTTGTTACCCAGTAATTTTCGTATACTTGAAAAGCCGTAAAAGAAAGAATTAGGAAAAAAAATATTCGTCTAATAAAAATATAACTCCATTTTTTCGCCTCCCAAAATTGCTTCATTTTTATACGAATATACCAGATGGCCAAAAAGGTTAAGCTAGCAAAAATAAGATCCAAAATGGAAATATAATAATCGCCGATTTTATAAAATGGTCTCAAAATAAAATATTTAACTTTAAATCGGTAGGATAAAAAATTATGTTTATAAGGTCTTTTTATGGATTGGAGAAAACTGTGATTCTTAAAAATAATATTCCCTTTTTCATCTTCTTCCCAGAAATAATAGGCGATAGTTCCATTATTAGTTTTAACATTTTCACTATTATCGTAGTAAGAGTAGTAATTGGGTGTTACTCGCAAACTGGTCCATTGAAAATGAGTTAAGTGTATTCCGTTTAAAGAATCCATTAAATTGTGAGTCGTTCCTTTTATAGGTCCATTATTAATCCATGTATCTTTTAATCCCCCTACGCCATAACCTAATACATGCGCTAATTGATTTGAAAACGCCTGGAGTTTAGGATTGATTTTAAGAAAACAAAGGGACTTATTCCTCGCCATATAACCGTTTAAAAGTGAATCTTTAAATCCTTGTATTACAAAAATATAATGTGCTTTTTTGTCTGTTTTTGGATTTGCCTCAAAATATAAATCTCTCAGTAATCGCATTTGTCCCGTATATTCAATATGATCATTATTTGGATTACTGAATGCGGTTTCAGATTCAAATACCTTCGATTTAAATGATTTTTCCAATATCACTTTGAACTGAATATTAGCTTGCTTGTAGATGGAATTAATATTATTTTCAATCTCTTGTATCGAGTAATTGAATGGAATAATAGGGACAATAATAATTTTCTCCCGGATTTCTTTGAAAACACCTACAAATAATTTACCAACTATTTCTTCGTTGATTACTGCTTTTACAATAAAATCAGATTCTTTTGCCGGTAATTCAAGAGAAAAAGTAGAGTCGTCAAATACGGTAGCAGGAATTTCTGTTGTCCCTACTAAAAATCTAAGACTTGGTATCTCCTTTGCTTTTTTTCCTGTAAACGAAAATAAAACGTAATCTGTTTTGCGATAATTAACTGACTTATAGGAGACAGAATGATTAGTCCCATTTCTTTCTTTGAACGAAGGATATCCTTCGTTCCATTGGCTGTACTCTAATTCATCAAACCCATGCTTTTGCATTGGGTGAGCCTTGAAATGAAAGAATGAATTTCGTTTTACCTCTTTGTTCACAGATACTTGTCCGCTAACAAAGAACAAAGAAAACCAACAAATAATAGTTACTAATAGATTTCTTCTTTGTAATTCCTTCACTTAAAATGCATTTAAATATCAATATTTTTTAAATAACCGCAATCATTGAGCCAAATTAAAAAAGGACCTTCAAAACTGCTGATTTCATTTTATGATGAGAGCACGTTATCTTTACTTGAAAAGAAAGTTAGATGGTTAACTGGAAAAATTAATTGCGGATAAATTCAATCCACTCATCCACTGATTTTGCTTTTTCAAGACTAAAATCCCCTGATTTAGTTCTTCTTAAAGAAGTCAATACTCCCCCAGAATTTAATGCCTTACCAAAATCGTAGGCAATAGAGCGGATATATGTTCCTTTCGAACAAGAAATTTCAAAATCAATTTCCGGAAAACGATCCATTGATAGTGAAAAGGATGAAATATGAATCGTATTTGATTTTAAAATCACTTCCTTTCCCGCTCGAGCGAGATCATATGCTCTTTTACCATCTACTTGCTTTGCTGAAAAAATAGGTGGTACTTGTTGAATTTCTCCCAAAAATGACTTTCTAACTTCCTCTACTGAATCACTCGTAATATGTTCTACAGGGAATTCTTGATTATATTCTGTCTCTAGGTCATAGGAAGGAGTTGTTTTTCCTAGTAATATTGTACCTGTATATGTTTTTTCACCAACCATAATTTGGTCAATTAGTTTTGTATTTTTACCAGTACAGATTATTAATAATCCAGTAGCTAATGGGTCTAATGTTCCTGCATGTCCTACTTTGATGTTTTTTATACCTAAAACTTGTTTTAGATTCCAGCGTATTTTATTGACCACATCAAAAGAGGTCCAAGTATAGGGCTTATCCACAACAATTGTGCAACCTTCAAGAAAATCCATTAGTTAAACGTAAAATAAGTAACAAGAATAATTCCTGCAATAATTCTATACCATCCCCAAACTTTAAATCCATATTTTTCAATGAATCCGATAAAGAATTTTATGGCAATGATCGCAATTAAAAAAGCAACCAAATTTCCAACTGCAAAATTGATAATGTTAGCATTGGATGAAAGGATCATCTCGTACCCTTTTTGTTCAATACCTTTATAGGTCCAATCTTTTATTAAGACAGAATACATCGTAACAGCCAGCATGGTTGGCACAGCTAAGAAAAAACTAAATTCTGCTGCCATTCTTCTAGTAAGCCCTTGTTGCATGCCACCTATGATAGAAGCAGCGGATCGACTCGTCCCAGGCATCATGGCTAAACATTGCCAAAAACCAATCGTAACTGCTTTTTTTATGGTAATATCTTCCTCTGTTTTTATAGAGGTATTTTTGAATAACTTATCAATAAATAAAATTACTATTCCCCCTATAATTAGCGTAATTGCAATCGGAATCGGACTTTCTAAAACTTCTTCAATTTTATCGTCAAAAAGTTTCCCTAAAACTAACGCTGGAATAACAGCAAATGCCAATTTAATATAAAATTTATATGATTTGAAATCAATAAACTTCTTCCAGTAAAGAACAACAACAGATAGAATTGCGCCAAATTGAATAGAAACCTGAAACATTTTTACAAATTCATCACCTTCTGTGCCAAACATACTGCTCGCAAAGATCATATGAGCTGTTGATGAAATAGGTAAAAACTCCGTCAATCCTTCGATAAACGCAAGAATAATAGCTTGAATAAAATCCATTCGATTAGTTTTGTTCTTGTTTGTTTTTTGGCTTGCGCATGATGGAGTATAAAATCATAAGGTACCCTGCAATAATAAGCATGGGCGATAAAGTGATCCTCACATGACTAAACAATTCATCCGCCTTAAATTCGCTCGGAGTATTTGCCCCTCCACCAATCATTAATATAAAACCAAGAATATTTATCGCTAATCCTATTAGTAAAAGACGATAATTTTCAGGTTGAAATGCAAAAAGTGGCTTAACACTTTTTTTGTGTTCGATGAATTCTTTTTTATTTTCCATACTATTTATTTAATATAAATCATCCAATTTCATGCGCAAAAATTTATTTAATGCAAACCAAGTGGATACAAAAGTAATGACAATTCCACTTGCTAATAAAGAGCTAAAAAGAATTAATAACCCTTTTAAATCGTAACTGATTTCGATAGAATCAAGAACGTTATTTAAGGCATAATATAAAGTCATAACAAGAGCCATCCCAATAACAGCAGAAACAAATCCTTGAAAAACCGATTGGATTAAAAAAGGTCTTCTAATATGTTTATGAGTCGCCCCAACTAATTGCATGGTTTTAATCGTAAATCGCTTCGAATAGAGAGCTAATCGTATTGTGTTATTGATCATTGCAACTGCTACAATTATTAATAGAAAGGCTACTAATCCGAAAAGAAATACAAATTGTTTGAAGCCAAGATTTACCGAATTTACGCTTGATTCTTCATAATTAACTTCATCAATTTCGTCTGGAAAAGCATTTAATAGCTCCTCCTTGATTTTTTTCATCCCTTCTTTTGTGGCATATTCTGCTTTTGGCTTAAATCCGATAGTTGGAGGAAAAGGATTTTCTCCCTCGTAGATGTCTAAGATTGCAAATTTACTTTGATCATCCCCTTTAAACTCGTCTATTGCTCTTTCCTTAGAAACGAAATACACTTCTTTGAATTTTTTCCAAGTTTTCAACTCTTGTTCAATTTGCTTAATATCGGCATCATTTAAATCAGGTTTAAAAAATAAATCGACTTGAAGACTTTCTTTCGCTTGTTTTTGAATGTTTCGCAGTCCGATAATACCACCTATAACTAATCCCATCATAAACAAAACTAAAGAAATCCCAATAACAGTTGAAACGTAACTTGTACGAACACCTTGATTATTAAATTTCTCTGCTTTTTGACTCATAGAACACGAAAGTAGAAATAATAGTTTGATGTTTAAAATCAAAAATAAAAAAAGAAGGTATCTCGTTTCAATTGTTAAAAGAAAAACAGCTGATTTTGCACTTTTTTATACACTTTTTAAAACCGTTAGTTTGTTTTTGTTTTTTTTGATAAAACATTAAAAATCAATTTTTAACGATTTATTCATGCAAAATAATTTCGTTGTACTAGGAGCGTTCCAATAGCATTAAATCAAAAAAAAAGTTAAATGAGGGTTTGAAATTGTAATTTATTCAATTAAGCAGCGTTATAGGAAAAGGAAGAAAGATCATTCCCATTTATAAATTTTCATAAGTAGTAGTAGTTTAGGTAAGAAGAAAGAGAAGGATGCCTGTCCTTCTCTTTCTTGATTTATGCAGAATTGAATAAAAAAACGTTCTATTCTCGATTTCTCCCTATTATGCGAAACAGTGGGGTATAAATATCATTTTTTTAGCGTATTTTTGTGATCCGTTTGATCTTTTTATAAACGGTTTAACAACAGTTGTTTCAACTATATGAAGAATATTCGTAATTTTTGCATTATTGCACATATTGACCACGGCAAAAGCACTTTAGCTGATCGTTTATTACAAACTACAGGTACAATTTCAGACCGTGACATGAAGGCGCAAGCGCTTGATGACATGGATTTGGAACGTGAAAGAGGCATTACTATAAAGAGTCATGCCATTCAGATGGATTATAAACACGAGGGACAAGCGTACATATTAAATTTAATAGATACTCCCGGTCATGTCGATTTTTCATACGAAGTTTCTCGTTCTATCGCCGCTTGTGAAGGAGCATTGTTGATTGTAGATGCCTCCCAAGGAATTGAAGCGCAAACTATTTCTAATCTATATTTAGCAATAGAACACGATTTGGAGATTATTCCTATCTTAAATAAAATGGATTTGCCTGGAGCAATGCCAGAAGAAGTGTCCGATCAAATAATTGAACTTTTAGGTTGCAAACTGGAGGATATTATTCAAGCTTCTGGAAAAACAGGTTTGGGAGTTGATTTAATATTAGATGCTATTATAAATAGAGTACCTGCCCCGAAAGGAGATGAAGGTGCGCCGCTTCAAGCCATGATTTTTGATTCTGTTTTTAATCCATTTAGAGGAATAATTGCGTATTATAGAATTCGCAATGGGGTGATAAAAAAAGGGGATAAAATCAAATTTTTTAATACTGGCAAAACATACAATGCTGATGAAATCGGTATTTTAAAAATGGGTTTAGCTCCTAAAAATGAGGTCAAGGCAGGAGATGTTGGTTATATTATTTCAGGCATTAAAGCGGCGAATGAAGTAAAAGTCGGAGATACAATTACCTTGTTTGAGAATCCATGTTTAGAATCCATTAAAGGATTTGAAGATGTTAAACCTATGGTTTTTGCTGGAGTTTATCCTGTTGACACGGAAGACTATGAAGAGCTAAGATATTCGATGGAAAAATTGCAATTGAATGATTCTTCACTCGTCTTTGAACCAGAATCTTCAGCTGCACTTGGTTTCGGCTTTAGGTGTGGGTTCTTAGGAATGCTGCACATGGAAATTATTCAAGAACGATTAGAACGGGAGTTCAACATGACAGTTATAACAACTGTTCCTAACGTTTCTTATTATGCGTACATGCGTAAAAACCCTTCGGTTGCACTTATCGTAAATAACCCTTCAGAACTCCCTGACCCTTCTGGCATGGAGCGAATCGAAGAACCGTATATAAAAGCACAAGTCATTACAAAGTCGGAATATGTTGGTCAAATAATGACCTTATGTATTGAAAAAAGAGGAGAAATTAAAAATCAAGTTTATTTGACGCAAGATCGTGTTGAATTATCATTTGAAATGCCTTTAGCCGAAATTGTGTTTGATTTTTATGATCGTTTGAAATCCGTTTCGAGAGGATATGCTTCCTTCGATTATCATCCAATCGGATACCGAGAATCAGATTTAATTAAAATGGATTTGCTTTTAAATGCTGAACAAATAGATGCTTTATCTGCCCTAGTGCATAGAAGTAATGCCTATGGATTAGGAAAAAAACTATGTCTAAAGTTAAAGGAATTAATCCCAAGGCAGCAATTTGAGATTCCAATTCAAGCGGCTATCGGAGCGAAAATAATTGCGCGAGAAACAATAAAAGCGTTGCGAAAAGATGTAACAGCGAAATGTTATGGTGGTGATATTTCACGAAAACGTAAATTATTGGAAAAACAAAAAGAAGGAAAGAAACGAATGCGACAAGTAGGTAGTGTTGAAATTCCTCAAGATGCTTTCATGGCTATTTTGAAATTGAATGATTAAAAAATTTCAGAATAGGTGCTTGTAAGGTCACTGAATAAATTTGTATTATTAAAAAAGGCTTCCAAATTTGGAAGCCTTTTTAGAACCTATATTAAATTTTCAATCTTCGTCTTCGTCTTCATCCTCGACATCCTCTTCTTTCGAAACGTCGTCATCGTCGTCATCGTCGTCCTCTTCCAGGTCATCGGGCTTTACGATTTCATCTTCCAAATCGTCGTCGTCGTCGTCGTCATCATCATCCAATGCTTTTGTAATTGTTTTGTTGACTTTAACCAGATAAATTATTTCTTCCGTTTCCCAAATTAAAGCTTCTAGTGTTTCTCCAGCAGGCGTTTTAATCTGTGTGATTGAAGAACCATATCCCTCTGGAAAACTTTTCAATAATTCTTTTTTCTGTTCAGGAGTTAGCTTTTCATAACTAACGATAGCTCGTTTTTTAGACATGCTTATTATTTTATATTTCTAATTTAATAATTCTTCTTATTGGAATAACCACATTTTTCTTCAAAAGAATTGCATTATCCGTAATTGCCCAAATCGTTGTATTAACAATTTTATCACTTTTGTCATCTGCAAAAAAAATTTTTACTTTTAAATGCTCAATGTTTCCCAGTGAAATGGCGCGATCTAACTCTCTTTTGAGTAACTTTTTTTCATCGGAATTTTCCAAAACTTCACTTTCTGGAAAATGATACGATGGCACTAATTCTTTTTCTATTAATTCAAACCTACTGGTTTCCATATTTTGATTTTAAGACAAAAATATATTAAATGATTAATAATACAACAATTTAATATCAAGAATTTAATGTTAATAATCTCTGATAACATTACAAAAACGCTTAAAAAGGTACACTTGACTAATTTTAAGAGAATAAAGTGTAGGGCGCTTATCTATATGATCATATTCTTTCATAAAAACATTCTGATTTTACTTTCTTTTCGTGAAGTCGATAGAGATTTTATCCCTTTCGGTTTTTTAAAGTTAAAATACGTATAAGAGTTGAATATTTTTGCTCCTCTCTCTTAAAAATCCTTACCTTTGTAGTCCAAAATTGAAATCAAATGTCCCATAAAGCAGGGTTCGTAAATATTGTCGGAAGTCCAAACGTTGGTAAATCAACGCTAATGAACCGTCTTATGGGCCAAAAATTATCAATAGTAACGCCAAAAGCTCAAACAACAAGACATAGAATCTTGGGAATTGTGAATGAAGACGATTATCAAATAGTGTTTTCTGACACGCCAGGAGTAGTAAATGCTGCCTATAAAATGCACGATGCAATGATGGGTTATGTAAATTCAGCTATTCAAGATGCCGATATTCTCATTTTTATTACTGATATTTTTGAAGATGAAATGAATCATTTAGAAACGTTGGAGAGAATTCAAAAATTAGAGATTCCAGTTATTACGCTGATAAATAAAATTGATTTAGGGACACAAGAAAAAATCATGGAGCGGATTACCTATTGGCAGGAACGTTTGCCAAAATCATATGTTTATTTGATGTCTGCACTACATGGATTCAACATTGATCTTTTGTGGGAAAGAATATTAAAAATGACACCTGAAAGTCCTGCTTATTATGATAAAGAAGATATTTCTGATCGTCCAATGCGTTTCTTTGTGTCAGAAATAATTAGAGAAAAGATATTTATACATTGCCAAAAAGAAATCCCTTACTCTTGTCATATTGAAATTGAAGAATATATTGAAGAAGCTGGATTGACTCGAATTCGTGCATTAATTATTGTGGAACGTGACTCTCAAAAAGGAATTGTTATCGGGAAAGGGGGAGAAATGTTAAAACGAATTGGTAGGGAAGCTCGCCAAGAGATTGAACCATTCGTGGGTCAAAAAGTATTCCTTGAAACATTTGTGAAGGTGGATAAAGACTGGAGAGGAACGGACAGTAAATTGAAAAAATACGGATATTAACAATGAATTGCAGATTGAAAAATTACAAATTGCAGATTGAAAAATTAAACGTTAATTCATTAAGAATAACAAAAAATTCAAATTTGCTAATCTGTAATTTGCTAATCTGTAATCTGTAATTTAGAAGAATGAGTAACATTATAGCAATAGTAGGTCGTCCAAACGTAGGTAAATCTACTTTATTTAACCGTTTAACAGAATCGTCTAATGCGATTGTGAAAGAAGTAAGTGGTGTTACTAGAGATCGTTTGTATGGACGCGGGGAATGGAATGGTTTTCAATTCTCTGTCATCGACACGGGTGGTTATGTGCAAGGTTCAGAAGATATTTTTGAGGAAGAAATACGTAAGCAAGTTATTATTGCAATAGAAGAGGCAAATGTCATTCTTTTTATGGTAGATGTAACGACAGGGATTGTGGATTTAGATGAATCAGTTGCTAAATTATTGAGAAAATCTAAGAAAAAAGTTTTCGTCATTGCCAATAAAGTGGACAATACAGGAAGAATAGGATTATCCTCTGAATTTTATCAATTTGGATTAGGGGATGTGTATGATCTTTCTGCAACGAATGGATCTGGGACTGGTGAAATTTTGGATGATGTTGTAAATTGTTTTGACATAGAAGATGCTTCTGTTCGTGAGACTGATGAGTTACCTCGAATAGCAATTGTAGGAAAACCTAATGTTGGGAAATCTTCTCTAGTAAATGCATTAACAGGTGAAGTGAGAAATATTGTTACTGATATTTCTGGTACAACCCGTGATTCAATTAATACACGTTACAAAGCATTTGGTTTTGATTTTATGATGGTTGATACAGCCGGAATTCGTAAAAAAGCAAAAGTGACAGAAGATTTAGAATACTACTCTGTTTTACGTTCCGTAAGAACCATTGAAAGTGCAGATGTGTGTATTTTCATGATTGATGCTACTGAAGGTATTCAAAAGCAAGATCTACACATTTATTATGTCATTGAGAAAAACTCAAAAGGAGTTGTGGTGGTAGTAAATAAATGGGATTTGGTTGAAAAAGAAACGAATACCATGATGGAATATGAAGAAAAAATTCGTGCTCAATTAGCTCCTTTTAATGATGTTCCAATAATTTTTACTTCAACGATTACCAAACAACGTTTGCACAAAGCAGTTGAAGCAGCGATGACAGTATATGAAAATCGTACTAAAAAAATTGCTACTTCTGTCATCAATGATGTGATGTTAGAGGTAATTGCAGCGACTCCTCCTCCTTCTATAAAGGGAAAATATATTCGCATTAAATATATTCAGCAATTGCCAACTTATGGTCCATCATTTGCTTTTTTCTGTAACTTACCACAATATATACCAGACAGTTATAAACGGTTCTTAGAAAACAGACTCAGAGAGAAATTTGACTTTTGTGGTGTCCCTGTGAGAATATACTTTAGAAAAAAATAACTAGTAAGACAATAAGAATTGAAATACGGCGCAATCGATATTGGAACTAATGCAGCACGTTTGCTGGTTGGTGAAGTTACCACCGAAAATGGGCATTCTTTCGTGAAAAAGATTTCCTATACTCGTATTCCATTGAGATTAGGAGAAGAAGTATTTGATGATGGAGAGATATCAAGGAAAAAAGCATCTGATTTTGTTAAGTCGATCAAGGCTTTCAGACTAATTTCCGAAATTTTCGAGGTGAAAGAACTACGAGCGTGCGCTACTTCTGCCATGAGAGAAGCTTCTAACGGACTTGAAATTCAAGAATTAATAAAAGAAGAAACCGGAGTGGACATTGAAATCATCAGTGGAAATGAAGAAGCAGGTCTCATCTTTGGTACATTTTTCTTACTCGATTTCGACAAGAATATGTCCTTCATAGTAATAGATGTAGGAGGAGGAAGCACAGAAATAAGTGTTTTTGAGAAAGGAGAAAGAGTGTCATCTAAATCGTTTGAAATTGGTACCATTCGATTATTAAAAGAAAAAGTAGAGGAAGGAATTTGGAAAGAAATTCATAGTTGGATTGAAAATCATGTAGATTTAAAAACCGACCATCAGATTTTTGCAACGGGTGGAAATATTAATAAAGTGCACAAAATGCTCGGTGCTAAGCATATGGAGTCTATTTCGGTTCAAAAAATAAAAAAATTACGTGACGAAATTAATGAATTAAATATTGATCAACGCGTAGAAAAATTTCAACTAAAACCAGATCGTGCCGATGTCATTGTGCCTGCGATGGATATTTATATGTATATTATGCACGAATTAAAATGTAAAAACATCATCGTGCCAAAAATTGGGTTATCAGATGGGATGATTTATGATATGCATTTGAGGCGAGTTTGAAATACTAAATGATTTTATATCTTAATTCTTTTAGAGGCTGTTTCATAATTGAGACAGCCTTTTTTAATGTAATTTAAATTTAAACGGTAAGATATATTCAACGATTACTTTTTTGCCTCCATTTTCACCGGGAATCCACTTAGGCATTAACTGAATTACCCGGATAGCCTCCTTTTCAAAATTTAGATGACCAATTATTCCTCGCGCAACAGTTGGATTTGAAATCGAACCATCCTCACCAATTATAATTTTTAGATATACAGTTCCTTCAATCCCTTCTTCTTTTTCAAGAGCAGGATACAGAATATTTTTTTTTATAAAATCAAACATTGCATCAATGCCTCCTGCATACTCGGGCATTTTTTCTGCAAATTTTAAAGGTTGATTACTAGCATTTTCTTTCTGAATTTCTTCCATTGAAATCCCACCTGCGACTTGAGTTGGTTCAATAACCATCATGCCTTCTATTGCTGGTTCTCCTAACAATAACTCCCCTTTTTTAACTTCTTCTATTGCACAATTGGTTTTTTTAGATCTTTTTTCATCCACTTTTACAGGTGCGGATACTTTTCCCTGTAAATCCTTTTCTGTAAAATCTTTTATGATTCTACTTTCTTTTGGCGGATCAATTTTCGATTTCTTCCCTGAATTATCAGCGGTGCAAGAGGCTAAACTCAAACAAACTAAGGTCAAAATTAGAAAAGAAGCATTTACGTTTGTTTTGTTCGTTCTAAACGCTTCAATTAGTATAGGAATATCATCGTGGTGAAAATCGAATTGAGTGGAATTCATTCTGCCACATACGTCATCATTTGGATGTGAAAGTAAATAGAGTATTATTTCTGCTCTTGATTTTTGAGTGAAATCCATTACGTCTTTTTTACATGATTCACAATGACGGGAAATTAAACCAATTTTCATGTTTTCCCAACTTTCATTGCATGGTTCTTTGATTTCTACTTTCATATTTCATCCATTTTTGCCATCTGTACAATACTGCGGTATTTCCGTTCAAAAAACGGAATGAATTTTAAAAAAAAGCTCTTACTTCCATTCCACCAGAGTGAATCATCTTACCATCTTGTGATTTTCTTCCGTTGTATTGAAAAGAAATTTGTAAAGTTTTGGAGAGTGAATGCTGATATCCTAAATTCCATGTAAAATTTAATCCTGGTTTTAATGCTTCCAACATTTCAAAACCCAAAGCAGAATTTTGAATACCCGTATACTGAATATGAACAGCTGTAAATGTTCCTTGTAAACTTCCTTTCTCCGCTTTGTTGTATTTAAAAGAAGTCCCTAATTCTCTTACCTTAGCGATATCCCCGCCATATTGCTGAGAATTTTGCTTATGCGAATAACGACCATCTAAGGTGATTCGAAAGGTTGTGGTAGGCTGAATAATTACGCTAGGTTTTACGAAATAATAATTCAATGAATAATTTCTTCCAGCCGTATAATCAGCTTCAGAAATCTTTACTCCTTGTTGACCAGTGGCTTGTATCGTGACTACCTTTTTAATGTTCCATCTTAATGCGGTTTCTACATACGTATTTTGGCGAGAATCGAAACCATTGGCTAGTAGAACTTTACTGCGTGTATCTTGAAATGTAAATTCTCCACCAGCTATACTAGAGGTACGGTTAAAAAACAAAGAATTCCGTAAATTACTCGTTGTTGAAAGTAAATTAGTATCCCTTATTGTCGTGGAAAAAGGATTAAAAGCTTCAGTTCCTTTGAATATATTTGTTTTTCTATTGATTCGAATTCTAGTTTGATTGGAAATACGAGATAGAAATTTTTTAATCCCATTTTTATTGGACCATACTCTTTCAGGTCTCCAAAAAAAACCTTGATTCAATTCATTTGAATACGTTTTTATATAGACATTGCTGGGAGTGAATACCCGAATATAACTTGCCTGATCAACGTACTGTGCAATTTCAAACTCATTCAAATCCTTGACACCATCACTATTATAATCAATCCAGGTGTACACTCCTTGACCATCATTTACTTTAATGTATAAAAATTCTTTTTTTAATTCTAACCCTGAACCGATTTCATAAAAATTATTCCACGTGAAAGCACCTTTCAATGCCCTTAATTCATAATCAATCCGACCAAGAAGCGTGTTTTCAGGAGTTTGAGTAAGCAGGTTTGAGTTGACCACTTTCAACTCTCGGTAACTGGAAACAACATTTAGCGATTGATTTTTTAAACTCAATAGTTTCAATTCTCCCCCCGAAGTTCTCGCTCGAGCAACAGGCGTTAAATGGGAGCTGTCTGAACGTTGATCATATCTTTCACGGTAAAAAATAGTGTATTTATTTTTACTAGAATCCGCGTTTGATATGTAAAATTGATAATCATAGAATTGATAACTAGTTAATTCTAAAGGTATTTTTGACGTATAATATACATTCAATTCATGATCATCTTTAAAGCCAATTCGGAAATCTTTTATGTTCTTTGACACTTCGATTTTATGTCTTAAAAATTGATTTTTATTTTCAGTCTGACTTGTTAAATAACTAATATTCCAGATAGAAGCGAATCCATTGTTATTCCACTTCCCATTACTTTTAGATCTAAAACCTTGATAATCTGATCCAATCATAAATTGTTGACCCTCAAAATTTAAGTTTCCTTTATTTTTATGTTTAAAATTTCCGCCAATTGTTGTTGCCAATTGATCCCCGGTAAATCCTTTATTTCTCGTATTCCAATCTCTATCAAATTCAACTGCTCTGTATTGTTCAATTGGACTAAAATGTCGATCCAACGATTCTACTTCGACTTTTGTTTCTAAATCCCACTTGTGGGCACTTTCTTTACTTAAAGGAATTATACCAATTAACCTGGAATGAATCGCTTTTCCATCATCATCATTCCTATCTTTTAGTGAAAAAGTATTCAAATCATTTTTTGAATACGAAATTTCTGTTTCTATTCTTAATTTTTTTGTGATATTATAATTAATACCAGTGGTATACATTTTCTTTTGACTTGGCGCTACTAGTAGTCGAGAAGGTTCGCAATCGCCCTGTAAAACACCACCAATTGGCGCAATCCACGTGTATACTTTCCCCAATGCATTAAAAGTAATTTGGCGATAATTTCCCTTCCCTTCGCCCACTTTTTCAAAAATGGCTTTGTATACAGCTAAATCGGGATTTACGGAGAAAACTAAAACGGAATCATATCCTAAGGTATCCAACATTCGGTAAAGTACTTGATTGTCAAAATAACCAATAGAATCTATACTTGAACTTCGCGCTAATGTCAAGCTATCTCCAACGTCTGCTAGCAGTTGTTTTTGATTACTAGTTAGAGCTTGTTGTAAAGATTGATTCTTAGCATCCTGTTCAGAATAGGTGTTCACCCAAAATTTCATTTTATTGCTTGTGTACGTCGTTGAACTT
>CAMDAO010000043.1 GCA_945888595.1 Chryseobacterium gleum
TTTTGAAACGTGCACAAGAGATATTTTTCCAGCGCATGTTTTTTATTCTTTGAATCAAGTTTTAACTATTACTCAAGGTGTTTCGTCAGCGATTAGTCATCTGCATATGAAAGGAATCTTGCATGGAGATGTGTATGCGCATAATACTATGATTGATTCAAAAGGAAATGCGCTGATGGGTGATTTTGGCGCTGCCACAATGTATCAGAAGGAAACAGATTCATCTTTTCTTCTTGAACGATTGGATGTGCGCGCTTTTGGCTGTTTAGTAGAAGATTTGCTTGAAAGGACAATAAATGAGGATACAGAAAGTATAGAGAAGTTAGTTGAAATAAAAAATAGTTGTCTGAATGAAATAGTTCACGAACGACCTTCTTTCTCTGAAATTGAAATGAAAATTAATTTTTGCCTAACAAATAGCATCTAATTATTTTTCAAAACATACTCAAGAACTTCTTAGGAATAGCAGATTCAAAACGCACTAAGCGACCTGTAACGGGATGGTTAAAAGCTAAAACTTGCGCATGCAAGCCTAAACGTTCAATGGGAGAGCACGTTGAACCATATGTTTTGTCGCCGATTACTGGATGTTTCAAATCTTGCATGTGAACACGAATTTGATTCTTACGCCCCGTTTCTAAATTAACTTTCAGCAATGAAAATCCTCTTTTAGAATTAATCGTCTTGTAATGCGTAATTGCTTGTTTTCCTTTTTTAGGATTTTGAGAGGAGTGAACTATCAGAGATGCTTCACTTTCTGTTAGATAGGAAGTAATTGTTCCAGAGGATTGCTCCATTTTTCCTTCTACCAAAGCAATATAGGTTCTTTCTTGAATGGTATCGTTCCAGTTTTCTTGCAGTTTTGTTTTTACTTCTTCGTTTTTCGCGAATAAAAGTAAACCAGAAGTTTCTCTATCCAAACGATGAACGATGTATACTTTATTGTCAGAGTTTGCTTTTTTAACGTGCGCACTTAAAATGGCATACGCTGTTTTATTTTTTTCTTTATCTGAAGCCATACTTAAAAGTCCAGCTTCTTTATTCACCACAATAATATCATGATCCTCGTGCACAATTTCCAATCCACGGTAGTTCGTTTGCTGCACAGATCCTTTTCGCGGACGAATTGAAATGGTTTGTCCAACTCTTACTGGTAAATTATATTGAGTTTGAACTTTTCCATCGACTTCCACAAACTTATCTTTCAAAAGAGTTTTGATATTGTTACGATTTTTCCCTGGCATAGCAGAAATTAAAAATAACATTAACTCAGTATCAACAGTTACTTTGAAACCATGATTTTTTGGCTTCGTAAGCATGCTTGCTGCAGTTCGTTTTCCTTTGAATTTCATTTTTGGATTGTTGTATTTTAGCGCAAAGATAGGGAAAACTGACCGAATCTGAGGTTATTATTTTGAGATGATAGGTAAAAGCTTAATTTCCTAAAAAGGCATACATTAATATATTAGCTCCCATTTGCAGAGCTTGTTTTCTTTTTTCTTCTGAATCTCCGTGAACCTGAGCATTTTCCCAGCCATCGCTTAAGTCCGTTTCAAATGTATACATGCAAACTAATCTTCCTTCAATGATAATTCCAAATGCCTGCGGACGTTTGCCGTCGTGCTCGTGAATTTTTGGTAAGCCATTGAAATCATATTTTTGGTGAAAAACTGGATGATTAAAAGGAAGTTCAACCAATTCATTTCCAGGAAATACTTTTTTTAATTCTGCACGAATAAATTGATCCATACCATAATTATCATCGATGTGTAAAAATCCTCCTCCCAATAAATAGGTTCTTAAATTTTCACTCTCAGCAGGGGAGAACACTACATTTCCGTGACCTGTCATGTGAATAAATGGATATAAAAATAAATTTTGACTACCCACTTCAACGTAGGGAACCTCTTTTGAAATATTAGTCGCTAAATTCGAATTACAATAGGAAATCAAATTCGGTAAGGACGTCGGATTTGCATAATAATCACCTCCACCATTGTATTTTAGAACGGCTAATTGATAAGTTCCCTGAGATTTTCCTGCTAATACTGCGAAAAAAGAAAGGAAAAAAAGATAATTTTTCATCCTGTTTTGTATCATATCATTAATTTATCTAACATCATTTTTCCTTGCATGACAGCATACAGTCCCGCTGTTTCTGTCCTCAAACGATTCTTCCCTAAAGTTATTGTTTTGTATCCAGATTTCAAAGCTTTTTCCACTTCAGGTAAACTAAAATCACCTTCAGGACCGATTAAAATAGGGCAATTAATTGATTGAAAAACTTCTGCAATGCTATTTTTACCTCCATCGTAACAATGTGCTATCAATCCTTTTGGATGTTTTTGAATGAACGTATTGAAATCAATCATTGGATGCAACGTTGGCAGAAATAACCGCTTAGATTGTTTCATGGCAGAAATCAATATTTTTTCTAGACGTTCCTCCTTGATTTGTTTTCTTTCAGAATTTGAACAGATTATTGGCGTTATTTCTGTAATTCCAATCTCTGTGGCCTTTTCTAAAAACCATTCTATTCGATCAATTATTTTAGTTGGAGAAATTGCAATGTGCAAATCATAAGAAGGATTTTTTTCTTCAATTGTGTGATTGATTTCAACTTTACATCTTTTTGGATGAGCCTCAATAATGGTTGTTTCATATTCAATTCCTTTGCCATCTAAGAGAATAATTTGACTACCTGAAGATAATCGCAGAACTTTACACGCATGCTTTGACTCCTCCTCATTCAAGGTGTGAACTTTAGCATTTTTTTCAATGGTCGGATCGTAGAAAAGATGCATCCCTTAATAAATTAAACGGTAAATCATTTCTCTCATCAAATCACCTTGATTAAATGATGAATTGCCAATTCCTTTTACTTTTAAATCATATTCATGTAAAATAGCTATGTTGGCAGCTAGTTTTTTTGCTGTATAGATTTTTGTAGCATTTAGATATTGACTCGCCACAAATGGATGTATTTTTAAAGCCGCAGCTACGAATTCTTTATTTTTTTGAGTTAAAAAATGAATGCGCATCAATTTGCTAAAAAAATTAAATGCGGATGGAATTATCATCATCATATCACCTGCCTTGGGATTATGATCAAAGTAATTAGCGATTGCAAACGCTTTTGGAATATCTCTCGTTGAAATAGCATTGATTAATTCGAAAGGGTTGTAATCTTTAGAAATCCCAATATTCTCTTCAATGTGAATATCATTGATCGACGTTCCTTTTTCAAGTAAAATGAAAAGTTTTTCTAATTCATTTGTAATCAAACTTAGGTCACTACCTAAAAATTCAGATAAAAGAATACTCGCTTTAGGAGTAATGCTGTAACCAACGGTTTGCACATAAGCAGTAATCCAATCAGGTAAATGATAGTCTCTTACCTTGTCTGATTTAAACATTACACCATTTTTAGCAATGACCTTGGCTATTTTTTTTCTTGTGTCAAATGCTTTGTTTTTATAATTGATAACAAAAACAGTGCGATCAGAAGGGTTTTCAAAATAGGATTCTAGTTCGTCAAACTCTTTAAGATCTTGTGCTTCTTTTAAGACAACCAATTTTCTTTCAGCCATCATAGGATAACCTCTGCATTCAGAAATAATATTGAGTACCTCTGAATCTTTTCCATACATAATTGCCTGATTAAAATCGCGTTCATGCTCTTCTAAAACATTTTTAAGTAAAGCTTTCGTGATTTCATCAATAAAAAAACCTTCTTCTCCATGGAGAAAATATATTTTTTCTATTTTTTTGTTTTCAATATCTTTTATGATTAATCTGTGTGCCATTTTTATTTAGACTTAAAGATGAAAGACTTAAAGATGAAAGACAAAGACACATAAGTCTTAAAATCTTGAATCTTTTAATCTTAAATCTACTTATGTTTTTCCCATATTTTCACCAATTCCACCATCGTCTGCATCGCTTTCTGCATATCTTGTACACTCACATATTCATGTCGTGAATGAATAGCCATTTCACCTGTAAATATATTCGGACATGGTAATCCCATAAACGATAAACGTGAGCCGTCTGTCCCACCTCTTATGATAGTGGCTTCAGAATCTATTCCAATTCGTTTCATCGCTTCGATTGCATAATTAGTAACAAAAGGAACAGTATCCAAAATTTCTTTCATATTTCTATATTGTTCTTTCACAATGAAGTCAAATTCCAACGCAGGATAATTAGCTAAAACGCCATCTAAAATAGTTCTCAATTTATCTTCATAAATCGCTAATTTTGAAGTGTCGTGATCACGAACAATTAAATTCACGGTAGCTGATTCTAATTCACCAGTAATGGAAGTTGGATGGACAAATCCTTCTCTTTTTTCAGTCGTTTCAGGAGACCATTCACTTTTAGGTAAAGCAGCAACAAACTCAGCCGCGACTTTAATAGCGTTTACCATTTTATTTTTGGCGTATCCTGGATGGGCGCTAATACCTTTTATAGTAATATAAACGCTATCTGCCGAAAATGATTCATCTTCAATGGATCCAAGAGTTCCGCCATCTAAGGTGTATCCAAAATCAGCATTTAATTTTTCCATATCCAAATGTTCTACGCCTCTTCCTACTTCTTCGTCAGGCGTGAATAAAATCCGGATTTTACCATGTTTAACTTGCGGATTATTGGTTATATAATGAGCGAAATCCATAATGATAGCAACTCCAGCCTTATCATCAGCCCCTAAAAGTGTTAGACCACTCGCCGTTATTAAATCATCGCCAATTTTTTTCTTGAGGTAACTATGTTTCTCAGTTGTAATTATTTGAGTAGTGTCATCTGGCAGCACAATTGGCGCACCATCATATTTTCTGTGGACGATTGGTTTTACGTTAGTTCCACTGCAGTCCGGAGCAGTATCCATGTGCGCGCAAAAGCAAATAGTGGGAGAATTTACATTGTCAGAATTACTTTCAATAGTTGCGTAAACGTATCCCCATTCATCCATTTCAGCATCTTTAATTCCAATTTCTTGTAATTCTTGTACTAAAACGCGCGCCAAATCTTTTTGTTTTTCAGATGAAGGAAAAGAAGGCGAAAGAGGGTCAGCAGTTGTATCTATTTGAACATATTTTAAAAATCGTTCTTCTACTGTATATGTGTAATTATCCATGTTTTTTATTTGATTTTCAAAGATAAGGAATTAAGCTAATTAACTTTAATATATTAGTCCTTATTGTAAAAATTGTTTCTAAAAATTATAATTAGAGTATTTCAAAAACAAATCGTGATATTAATTGATGTTTATTTATTTGATTTCGATTTGTTTATTTAGTTTTGTTTAATTTCATAAATTTATATACATAATTTTCTTATGTATATATAAATAAAAGTGTATATTTGTACTATGTATTCATCAGAACTAATCAAAGGGACTTTAAAAACGATTATTTTAAAGTTATTGTCCGACTCAGACAAAATGTATGGCTATGAAATTACCCAGAAGGTAAAGGAGCTTACGGGTGGTAAAATTCAATTGACGGAAGGTGCGCTGTATCCTACATTGCACGCCATGGAAGCTCAAGGGATTTTAACGACCGATGTGGTTAATGTAGGAAACCGCATACGTAAGTATTATTCCGTTACTGATTTGGGAAAGAAAACTGCTAACGAAAAAGTGAGTGAGTATGCAGATTTTATCGATACGATGATTTTCTTGTTGGATTTGAAACCAAAAGTAGGTTGAATTTGTATGTGTTAAGTGAAAAACAAGTTGATTTTATTCTGAATGACATTAGACGTAATGGCATTCAGACAGAGGAGCTGCAGCTAAACCTCTTGGATCATATTTGTTGTCTTATCGAAAATGAAATGTCGCCCGAGAATGACTTTGATGAAATATATCGAAGTGTATTGTCACGCTTTTTTAAAAAGGAGCTGAAGGAAATTCAAGAAGAAACAGATTTATTATTAACATTTAAAAATTATTATGCCATGAAAAAAGTCATGTTAAGAAGCGGAATGTTTTCTGCTGTTGCATTTACTATAGGAGCAATATTTAAAATTATGCATTGGCCAGGAGCAGGAATGATGCTGGTTCTAGCAATAACAGCCGTAAGTTTTGTATTCCTCCCAATATTCTTTCTAGTAAAAACGAAAGAAGTGAAAGAGAAAAAGGCGAAATTTATTTTAGGATTTGGTGCTTTGTTCGGAATATTGTTTTGTATTTCAGTCATGTTTAAAATTCAACATTGGCCTGGTGCACATATGTTATGGCTGATTGGATTGGGAGTTCTATTTTTTCTATTTTTACCGATGTATTTCTTTACGGGAATTAGAAATCCTGAGACAAAACAGAATACTATTTTATCTTCGATAATGATTCTTATCGCCGGAGGATTATTGTTTACCATTACCGCTCTTTACGGTACAAAAGACGTTGAAAATGCTAGTAAATCTTCCTATCTTCATTTAAAAGAGAGTGTTACTTGTATTTCTGAACTAAATGACATGAAGTATAAGATGGCAGCGGATTCGCTAAAAGGTCAAAATGAAATTTTAAAGGAAAAAACCAATAATCTACTTGAAAAGATTTCAAAAGTTAGAGAGGATCTAAATAAATATGTTTCCAACGGCCAAAAAATAACAGAAGAAAATCTAACTGGTTTCAAAGTGGGTGCTGGTGCGCCAACGATGTTTTTGTTCGATGATAATCAGAAACCAAAACCGTATTTAGCAGCGATTAAATCTGAAATCGATGCTTTGAAAAATTTCATCAATTCGACATATGGCATTGGAAAATCTAAATTATTGAATACGTCTGATGGATTAAAAGTCATTGAAAACGAGGAGCTAAAGTCGACGTGGGAGAAAATCTATTTTTATCAGGTTCCTTTAGATTATATTTATAGAAACTTAGATCAATTAATTTTAGATATTAAGATGACCGAGGGTACTTGTATAAAATAAACGTAAAGTAAATATTGCATAAAAAAAAGAGGATGTATCAAAAGTTGTAATTTATTTAAAAATTAACAATGAAAAGATACATTTGAAAAAATAAACTGTATTTATTACTGATTTACAGGTTGTTATTTCATTTTTTAATGCAACTTATATGTCCTTGTACCCCCCTGTGTGATTCAATAAAAATCAGGTATTAGCCTTTTTTTAATAATAAATCTAGATGATCTTACTTAAAAACAATCTCACAAGGTCACCTCCCTCGGTCCCTCCTCAAGGAGGGAAGTAAAACACACACAGTTCTTGTATGAACTTATATGTCTTATATGGTTCAAAAAAAATGAAAGGCTGTCCTTTTGAGACAGCCTATTCTTCAAATATAATTGATCTAATTTCTTATAAAATCTCGTTTGCAGAGAAGTGAAACTTCCCTTCGATTTCAGCATTTTCATCAGAATCTGAACCATGACAAGCATTTCTTCCTTTTGATTCTGCATAAGCAGCACGGATAGTTCCTGCAGCAGCTTCAGCTGGATCAGTAGCACCGATTAATGCACGGAAATCCTCAACAGCGTTATCTTTTTCAAGAATCGCTGCAACGATTGGTCCAGATGACATATATTCAACTAATTCACCGTAAAAAGGTCTTTCAGAGTGAACTGCATAAAATTCTTTCGCTTGTGCTTCCGTTAAACGCGTGTATTTCATCGCTTTTATTTCGAAACCTGCCTCGATAATCATATCGATAATTTTTCCTGTGTAATTGTTTTCAATTGCATCAGGTTTTAACATTGTAAATGTTCTATTAGTTGCCATGTTATTCTTTGTATTGTTATTTGGGTGCAAATGTAGGTATTTTTTTACCGTTGCGACATAAAATTTTGCGTGACAACAATAAAATATGGAATCATTTTTTAGACATGTCTAAAAATTAACTATATTTGGTTAAAAATAAAAGCAATGCTTACCCAAAGTGAGGAGAATTATTTAAAAGCGATCTATTCTTTATCAGAAGATCAAACAGAAGCAATATCTACCAATTTATTGGCTGAAAAAATGTCTACAAAGCCTTCATCTGTAACTGATATGGTGAAAAAACTTTCTGATAAAGAATTAATTTCTTACCAAAAATACCAAGGTTGTGAATTAACAACTTTAGGTAAAAAAACGGCTGTTCAAATTATAAGAAAACATAGACTTTGGGAAGTTTTTCTCGTAAATAAACTGAATTTTGGGTGGGATGAAGTGCATGAAATCGCAGAACAATTAGAACATATTCATTCTGCAAAATTAACGGATCATCTGGAGGAATATCTAGGGTTTCCCAAAGTAGATCCGCACGGTGACCCAATTCCTAATAAAAATGGTGTTTTTGAAAAAATCAATAAAAGTATCGCTTTGTCTGATGTTGATACAGCTGTAAAAGGAATTGTGGTGGGCGTTGAAGATGGTTCGTCTGGTTTTTTTCAATTTTTGAAAAGATATGAAATTGGTTTAGGGACTGAAATAAAAGTAGTGGAAAAATTCAACTTTGATCTTTCTGTTTTGGTTTTAATTGATGGGAAAGAAATTAGTTTTTCTTCTGTTGTTGCGAATAAGATTTTTATTCAAATTAAATGAAAAAACTCATTGCGACATATAAACTTCCATTCGTTTATTCTTACGGTATAATATGCTTAATTTTCACTCTTTCTAATTGCGTTTGGAAGCCTGAAAAAGTTGGTGACCCAAAGTTAATTGTTTGCACAACAACGATTATAGGTGATGCTGTGAGAGAGTTAGTGAAAGATAGATATGTGGTTAAAATATTGATGGGCGCTGGTGTTGATCCACATATGTACGAAGCTAAACCATCCGATGTTCGTGCTTTAGGAAATGCTAGAGTTATTATCTTTAATGGATTGCATTTGGAAGGAAAAATGACAGATTTATTTGAAAGAATGTCTTCTGAAAAAGATGTTATTGCGTTTTCCAATGGGATGGAAGCGAATCGTTTACTAAAATTAAATGCGCATTCAGCAGATCCACATGTGTGGTTTGATCCTATTTTATGGCTGCAAGGAGTGAAAGAATGTGCTACCCAATTATCTCTCATTTTCCCAAAAGACAGTGCGTTTATTCTCGCTAATTATTTGAAAATTGAAGCTGATTTATTGAATTTAAACGCTGATGTTTTAAAGTCTTTACATGAAATTCCTGCTCAACAGCGCGTAATGATTACTTCGCATGATGCATTTCATTATTTCGGGAGGGCTTTCACTATTGAGGTATTGGCGATTCAAGGTATTTCAACGGTTTCTGAACCTGGGTTAAAAGATGTTTCAAATTTGGTGAATCTGATTGTTAAACGTAAAATAAAAGCAATTTTTGTAGAAAGTAGTGTTTCTTCAAAATCTATTACCTCCGTAGTGGAAGGTTGCAAAGCGAGGGGACATATTGTTAAAATAGGAGGGACCATCTATTCGGATGCACTCGGCGACAAAAAATCGGGAGCGGATACATATATCGGAATGATGAAAAGTAATATGAAGACGCTCATAAATGCGTTGACAAAGTGAAAAATAGGGAAGCGCGTATGATGAACAAAAAAAATAGCATAGAGGTTCATAATTTATCAGTGGCATACAATAAAATTCCTGTTCTCTGGGATATTGATTTCGAAATCCCTCAGGATCAGATTATTGGAATTGTTGGTCCCAATGGTTCGGGAAAATCTACGCTCTTAAAAGCAATTATGGGATTGGTTCCTTTGTCCAGTGGATATACTAAAATATTTGATAAAGATCTGAATGCAGTGAGGGAAAAAGTGGCGTATGTTCCTCAAAGAGAATCTGTTGATTGGAATTTCCCGGCGACGGTTGAAGATGTAGTTAGGATGGGCCGTTATAAGCCAGGAAAGTTGTTCAATCGTTTGAGTGTTATTGACAAAGAATTGGCATCGCAAGCGATTGAAAAAGTGAAATTGACTGCCTACAAGGATCGTCAAATTGCACAACTTTCAGGTGGACAACAACAACGTGTTTTTTTAGCTAGAGCTTTGGCGCAAGGTGCTGATATTTATATCATGGACGAACCTTTTGTGGGGGTTGATGTGGCAACAGAAAAGACCATTTTAGATCTTTTAATTACCATGAAAAATGAAGGAAAAACGGTAGTGATTGTGCATCATGATTTACAAACGGTTTCCAATTCTTTCGATTATTTAGTATTGTTGAATACGCGATTAATTGCACATGGTCCCACCAAAGAAGTTTTAACAGAAGAAAATCTGCAAGCTACGTATGGAGGGCAATTAAATTTATTGACCAAACTTCAGAATATAATTAAAGAAAAAGATTTCCCCATTCGAGAAAAAGGATTTGAAGACAAATGATGGAAGCAATTATATACTTTGTTACGGACCCAATTGCTCAAAAGGTAATCATGGGAATTGCCATTATTGGCGCAGTTTCTGGCGTTGTTGGCACGTTCTCATTTTTACGAAAAAAGACATTGATTGCCGATGCGATTTCACATTCAGTTCTCCCAGGTATTTGTTTAGGTTTCATGTTTGCAGGTACAAAAGATCCAATTGTTTTGTTAACGGGCGCATTGGTCATTGGTTGGATTTCTGTGTGGCTAATTGATTATTTATCGAGTACCACTAAATTAAGTGCAGATACTGCAATCGCACTTGTTTCTACTTTGTTTTTTGCTATTGGATCGGTTCTATTATCGGTTATCTCGAAGAGTCAGAATGCAGAACAAACAGGATTGAAAAATTTCCTTTTTGGAAAAGCGGCCACCATGACAACTTTTGATATTCAGGTTTTTACAGTGGTTTCAATCGCCATCTTTGTTTTAGTTATCCTCTTTTTTAAAGCTTTTCAATTGGTTTGTTTTAATCATGAATTTGCCAAATCTATCGGTGTAAAAGTAAAAAGGATGGAGTTCTTATTATCTACTTTAACCGTGATGACAGTAGCAATTGGAATTCAGGCTGTTGGAGTGGTATTAATGTCTGCTTTATTAATAGCACCGGCAGCTTCGGCTAGGTATTGGACGAATAGATTGCCCATTATGATTTTTCTAGCAGCGCTCTTTGGCACGTTTTCAAGTGTGATAGGAGTGATGCTGTCAACGATGAAAAATAATATGCCAACGGGTCCTTGGATTGTTTTTTCACTTTTCACCTTTACGCTATTTACGCTCTTGTTTGCGCCTCATAAAGGATGGTTTTCAATCAAAAGGAGGAATCTTTCCAACCATAAAAAAATAACAGAAGAGAATTTATTAAAGACTTTTTACCAACTAAAAGAGGAGGGAAACACAGCCGTTTCGTTCAGAGATTTTTTAGAAAAACGGGCAGTTGACACGCATTCGTTGGTAAGAGATGTAAGAAGAATGGTCAAGCACGGATTTCTGGTCGAAAAGGATAAAACGTTTTCTCTTACGGAAAGTGGAAACAAGGAAGCGGCTAGGGTGCTTCGTTCGCATCGTTTATGGGAATTGTATTTGACCAACAGAATGAATTTTAAGAATGATCATATTCATGGGACAGCAGAAACTATCGAACATTTAATTACGCCAGAGATTGAACAATTACTATTGAAGGAATTGAATTTCCCCACTTCTGATCCTCATAACAAAGAAATACCGTACTAAAAAATGGGTTTAAACGATATATTAACGTTAATCACAGCTCTATTAATTGCGTGGAGTTGTTCTTTGCTCGGTTGCTTTTTGGTGTTGAGAAAGGTGGTAATGGTTGGTGATGCTATTTCTCACAGTGTGCTTCCTGGAATTGTGATTGCTTATTTAATAAGTACAAAATTTGATTCCATTTTTATTTTAATTGGTGCTGCTATTTTTGGCGTCTTTACTACGTTTTTGATTGATTTTTTTCACAAGAAATTAAAATTGCAAGAAGATGCTTCCATCGGTATAACGTTCACGTGGTTATTTGCTGCAGGTGTGATTTTAATTTCCTTGTTTGGGGATGGAAATGCGGATTTAGACCAAGATTGCGTTTTATTTGGTGAATTAGGCACTAGTTTTCTAGATAAAATAATCTATCACGGCCGCTTATTTGGTACTCGCAGTATGTTGATGATTTTACCCGTATTTATTGTAGTAGTGCTTTTTGTTGTGTTTGGATTCAAAGGCTTACAGATTATTTCTTTTCACCAGGAATATGCGAAGTCAAAAGGTATTAATGTTTCATTTTGGCACTACACCTTTATGTCGTTGGTTAGTATTACGACTGTGATGAGTTTTGAAAGTGTAGGAGCAATACTCGTCGTTGGATTGTTGGTAATTCCGCCTGCTACGGCCTATTTATTGGTAAATAAGTTGCCTTCTATGTTATTCGTTTCATGTATTATTTCGACGATTGCCTGCTTTGTCGGGTATTATTTATCTATTATTTTCGATGTTTCGCTGAGTTCAATGATCATTGTCACCGCTGGTAGTTTATTTATGCTTGTGTTAGGGTTTATCAAAATCAGATTCAAAACCGGGTATATAAATTAGATCAATAAACTGATTTTCAATTAAATAAGATTAAATGTAGATTTTTAATTAAAATAAATACTATATTGTCTTGTTAATTCAAAATATTATTCTACTTTTGTATCATACAATTCATAGTTGTAGGTTAGGTTTTATAGTTTTAGCAGAATTAAACAGAAAGAGGAACAAAATTCATAAGATTTTGTTCCTCTTTTTGCTTTTAATGACTTTTATATTTTATTTCAAAAAACCGAATCCTTCAACGAACAAACGATAAAAAACAGCAACTAGTAGAAACCGAATCCTTAATTAAATGAATTTTCGAAGTGAAATTGAGATGGTCTTTCCACAGAATTAGTTGTAAATTTTTCCGTAATCGCGTTTCGCCTTTTCGCGAATGAGAGCGTGAAGGAAAGTATTTACGTACGGTTTTACGAAATGTAATGGAGTAAAAAATTCCTTGGAAAGATCCTTGATTTTTGCTTACTTTTTATCAAGAAAAAGTGAGAAAATAATAACAGAAGTAGATTTGAGGGTTAGATGAGGGGCCTAGATTTGAAAGATAAATATCAATTCACCTCAAGCCCTTCTATTCAAAAAAAACACCTGCTTCAAAACTAATTATAACCCCATAATCCATTTCATCACGTCAATTCCATCTGCGTAATCATGTAATTTAGGTGATTGTGCGTCGCCAAATGGGATGTATTCCTGACCAACAATTGCTTGAATCGAATCTGAATGTTTCTGGATAAATTCATTCACTTCATCTGGAGATGAATAATAGTGGTAATGCACCATCGAAAGCGGTGAAAATAATTCATCTGTTTCTCGCAGCAATACAAAATGATTGTCTAGAATTTCCATTAAATTCATCAAATAAACTGCTTTATTGTAATCATAATTGTTGGCGTATTTATGATGATTGACAATAGGGTGGAAGTCAATAATGGCTTCAAAAAATCGGTTCAAATCAAAATTGACTGGGATCATCAAATGTGAAACATTGCGACAACCTAAGCCATAGTAACTAAAAATATCGATTCCCAATCTTCTTAATTCTTCAGCTGTTTCATGACCGGTAAGAATCGCAATTGATGTTCTGTTTTTTCTGAAAAGATGCGGGTATTTCCCAAAATATTGTTCAAAATACTGAAAAGAATTATTACTTCCAGTGGCAATAATTGCATCTATTTCTCCCATTCGTCCCATCGAAAATTGAATTCTTTCGGCCAATGATGGAGAAAATTGAATGAGCTGCTCAGCTAGCGCGGGAAGCAATGTATTGTCATCAGAACTTAATTTACTAATCGCTATATTTCCAGATAGAAGTACGCATAGGAAATCATGAAAACCCACCAAGGGGATATTTCCAGCCATCACAATTCCAATTCTTTTGGGGGTGTTGACATAGGAATAGTCAGCGAGCCAATTTGTAAGTTGTTCTTCCGTTAGAAGTTCGCCTAACGATCCGATGGATTGTAATACATTTTCTTTTGTAAACCAGCCATTGTAGGAAAATTGTTTGGCGATAATATGCTGTATTTTCTCATATTCTGCCTCCGTAGTTCCGGTAGAAAATCCGTTCCAAAGTTCTTCTTTTCCTAGAGAAGTCATCAGTTTTCCTAATTGAACAAACCCTTTTATTTCGTTATCTCTTTTCACCTTGTAAAATTAGCTTCTACGATTGAATTTCACGAATTTAATAGGATATTTCTTGAATTTTAATACGCATTCAAAAGCTTATATTATTTTTTTAACGAAATTCAATTAATAAATCCATTTTAGGTTGTTATCTTTGTGACGAAAATACGGAATATACAATTTAATAAAATAGAACAAATGGCGATAATAATTACAGACGAATGCATTAATTGCGGTGCATGCGAGCCAGAATGTCCAAATAATGCAATTTATGAAGGTGGTGCTGAGTGGAGATATTCTGACGGAACATCTCTATTGGGTATGATTACAACGTTAGATGGTGATGTAATTGAAGCAGACCATGCTTTTGAACCGAAAGAAATGGATGTATACTATATTTCCTCAGATAAATGTACTGAATGCGTAGGATTCCACGATGAGCCTCAATGCGCAGCCGTTTGCCCTGTGGATTGCTGTGTTGATGACGCGGATTACAGAGAATCGGAAGTTGAACTTTTAGCAAAAAAGGATTTTATGCATGTATAAGATCAAAGATAATATGTTAAAATCCACCTTCATGGGTGGATTTTTTTTTGCTATATACATTAAAATAAAAAATAGTTTATTAAATAGATGGTAGTTGTCGAAAAACTGACTACTTTTGTGGCTGGGGTAAGTCTTATACGACCAGCTCCTTCCAATTCCTCCAGGACGGGAACGTAGCAAAGGTCGGAAGTTGAGCGGTGCGATATAATCAGCTTACCCCTCTTTTTTTTCTAAAAAGAAATTCCAAGTTTTGAAATTTCAATCAATAGTAGGGGGAAGGTACAAAATATCAAAAAAAAAGTCACTATTTCATTAATTTCGAAGCGAAGTTGAAAAATACTGTAAGCTTTCAATATCATATGTTTTAGCAGTTCCTTTGAACGGTTAGGCTAAAATGTCGCGTTAATGGAGTTTAGGTTTTGTTAGATTGATTTCTATCCAATACTTAATTTCAATTGTCGTCCAAATCCTTCTCTGAAAATTCTCATTAAAGTTGAAAGTCTAATGTCGCTTGCATTATTTTTGATTCTCGAAATGTAGTTCTCTGTAGTACCGCATTTAACAGCTAATTGCTGCTGGGTTAAACCTAATTCTTTTCTCAATTCATGCATCATAACACCAATTTTGAATGCTTCAAAACCTTCTTCGAATTCATTTCTTTTGTTAGAGCCGATCACTCCGTATTCGTGATTGAGTAAATCGTCAAGTGAAGTTAATTTAGTGTTTATTTTCTTGCTCATACTATTTATTTTTTACTTGATTTTAATTCTTCAAACTATTATTGAAATTTTATTTTTTAACGAATCTTTTTACAAAACTTTGATTGTCATTTTGAAAAGACACAAAATAAAACCCTGACTTATAGTGTATTGTGGGTATTTTGATATTGGACGGATGATGATTAGTTACTTCTTCTATTAGTAACCCGGTGAAATCATAAATTTTAATTTTAAATTCTGTATTTAAATTATGGTTGATTTCTAACAACTCATCAACAGGATTAGGGGATAAATTTATTTCAGGAAAATTGATCAAATGTTGATCAATACCTTGAAGTAGAAATGTGTTATCACAAATACCTGGACTAGCCACACTAAATGTACTAGCAAGACCTGAAGATGTCGAAGTAATAATAGCATTATAGCTCGGTTGTGAATTAAAATCATTGTGTTTTGCCAATCTAATTTCTGTCTGTCCGCTATTGTTTCCGTGTCCGTAAGAATAGTACATATCCTCCGCAGCAAGGAACATACCGCATGGAATCCCTGCATTGTTTGTCAATTGATTACCAGTAGGAAGTGAGGTTAATGGCAAGTAATCTCCATTTAAAGTGCTTGAATTATAAACAAGGGTGGTTGTGCCTTGAGAAACATACTGATAAAAATTTGTTCCATCATTAAAAACATCTGAATCTGTTGGTCCAAAATTCCCTTCTACAGTAAAAGATATTCTATGACCATCTAACAATTGAAATTCTTGACCATCACTACCGGGGACTTCAATAGCACTATCAAAATTTCTTATACATGGAGGTGTTTGACATTGGGCTGGATCACCTATAATTCCTGTAGAATTTAGAAAGAAAAGATTAATTAATCCATTTTCATCTACATATGCAGAAGGATCGACATAGGACACCATATTGCCTAGATAATCTTTAATTTGAACCATAGCAGTGTTAGTTTCCCATAAATCAGTGCTACGATTGTATCGCTTAACCTTCCCTGGAGTATATATGTAACACTTATCTCCTCGAATAATTGGATCAGGAACGCTCCCCTGATAGCCTACAAAACCTGGCATAGAAGTCCAAATAACACCATCGTTACTTTCAACCAATTGAATCGTATGCGTGGCAGGATTGGCACAATTGGTATTGTCACAATAATGATAAGCCATTATGTACTTCTTTGAAAAAGACTGAGAGTTTAAGTTAGCGCAAACGAACAAACTTAGACTAAGGAGTACTATTTTTTTCATGATATTATGTTTTAAATAGTTAATATTTTGTATTCAAATAGAGAGCATTTTTAACATGTTTCTGCAGTCTTTTTACAATGAACGCTAACGGCAGACTGTAAACAAACCAACACTAATCAGTTCATAAATATAGCAATTAAAGTTTAATAACTACCTACAAATCCCGTATATTTATGTAAAATAAATCCATAAGCATGAGTTACTTAAATGTTCAAGATCGGTTTCAAATTCAGATGCGTAGCATGGAGGAATTTATAGAAACCGACACCGCGAAGCAATACCGAAGGTAATCACCATCGCGAGATTAAAACGAAGAGGTTATCAATCGCTGCTGGATGTTTATTTTGAACTAAACACATCATTTTGTGAACCACCCTAGACGAGACCCGTACGTACTTTTTTAGAAGAAAAAAGTCGTGGTATGAGAGGCGCATCCCTCTAAGAGACTGGCGGGACCGTCTACTCGATTAGCAGTAATTATTTATTCATAAACATGTCCATTATACCATTCTGGTTTGCTGGCTTTGTCTCCGTAATATCCCCAATCCTCTAAAGTTTCAATAAAGCTTTCTCTATTATACTTTGAATAATAGTCCGCATTTACCGCTGAAAAATAATAGTTTTTATCTTTTGGCGATGGATAATCCATAAATAGTGCATGTCGAGCGATTATAGTTCCCTTTTTTCGTCCGAAATGTTTCACAAATACAGCATAAGTAACCTTTCCGTTTTCGGTATTCATTTGTAAATGAGTAATAATGTCTAAGCCAAGTTCGTCAGCCGCTGTTTTCCACGCTTTAATTAATGGTTCATCTAAAGAGTTGTGGTTCATGTCTTGTGATTATTACTGCTAACGGTTTGAAAGCAGGCGATAGGTCCGCTTTTCAAAAGTTCGTTTTTTCGAAGTTAGAATTTTCTTTTTACAAACTAAACGTTTCACCGAAGTTAGAACCGGGCTTGCGCTTGC